>DYIS01000023.1 GCA_020723545.1 Ktedonobacter racemifer | reverse complement strand
TTATTAATATACCACAGTTGGACCAGGAAAGTCAATACTTGAATACCGTGCTCCCTTGGCAAATCTCCGATGACCTGACATCTCACTCTTAGCGATGTCAATCGCTTTCATCGTCCCTTAATCCAGCCCGAAGCTACCCTCCAGCCATCGCCGGAACGATGTAGACCTCATCGCCAGGGCGGAGCGGCGTAGCCAGCCCGGCCAGGAAGCGCACATCCTCGCCGTTGACATAGACATTGATGAAGCGACGGAGCTCGCCCCGCTCGTCGCAGAGGCGCTCGCCTAGGCCGGGGAACCGCGCCTCCAACTGAGCGATGCAGGCGCCGACGGTCTCACTGTTGACGCTGATCTCCCGTGCCCCCGCCGTCAGCTTCCCGAGCGGGGTGGGGATGCGCACGATGCTGCTCATTTCTGGAAACTCTCCCTTCGTGTGTGAGTATTAGCCTCTGCCTCGCGACTTCGGTCCGAGGGAGATATTTGCCCGGCCAGGGCCTGCTCGAAGGAGGTCAGGGTGGGCGATATGACCAGGGCGGGGGCCAGGGCACCCGCCACCGCCTCCTGGGTCTTCAGGCCGTTGCCAGTGATGTAGGCCACGGTCACCTCGTCGCGGCCGATCTTCCCCCGGTTGGCCAGTTGCTGGAGGGCCGCCACGGTGACGCCCGCGGCTGTCTCGGCGAAGAGACCCTCGGTGCGGGCCAGGAGGGCAACCCCCTGGGCGATCTCCTGCTCCTGGACCATCTCGATGTAACCGCCCGATTCGCGAGCCACCTTCAGGGCATAGTGGCCATCGGCCGGGTTACCTATGGCCAGCGATTTGGCGATGCTCCAGGGCTTCACCGGTCGGATGTCCCAGCTCCCGGTAGCGAAGGCGGCGGCCACCGGCGAGCAGCCCGCCGCCTGTGCACCGGTCATTCGGGGTCGTTGGCCATCGAGGAGGCCCACTTCGGCCAGCTCGTTCCAACCCTTCCAGATCTTGGTGAACAGCGATCCGGAGGCGATGGGGACCACCACGTGGTCGGGGGCCCGCCAGCCCAACTGTTCGGCCACCTCAAAGGCCAGGGTCTTGGAGCCCTCGGCATAGTAGGGGCGCAGGTTGATATTGACGAAGGCCCAGCCATAGCGGTCGGCCACCTCGCTGGCCAGGCGGTTGGCCTGGTCGTAATTTCCCTGAACGGACACCAGGGTAGCTCCATAGACGGCCGCGCCAACGATCTTGCCCTGCTCCAGGTCGGCAGGGATGAAGACGTAGGCCCGCAGCCCGGCCTTTGCCGCCTGGGCGGAGACCGCCGCCGCCAGGTTGCCCGTGGAAGCGCAGGCCAGGGTGTCGAAGCCGAACTCCAACGCCTTGGCCGCGGCCACCGCCACCACCCGATCCTTGAAGGAGTAGGTGGGATTGACGCAATCGTTTTTGAGGTAGAGTTCCCGTAAGCCCAGGGCCCTGGCCAGGTTGTTGGCCTTTATCAGCGGCGTCCAGCCGGCGCCCAGGTCGGCCTGGGAAGCCCGTTGGACGGGCAGGAGGGCCTGGTATCGCCAGATGCTGCCTGGGCCGGCAGCGATAGCCTTCCGGCTGATGTCCCGCTGGATGGCCTGGTAGTCGTAAGCCACCTCCAAGGGCCCGAAGCAGAACTCGCAGACGTATGCCGGCCCCTGAGGGTACTCTCGCCCGCACTCCCGGCAGCGCAGTGCCTTAACATAGGTCATTCCCTCACCCCTCCTCCGAATAAAAAACGCCCCCGTCCAAAGCCGCGTCGAAGTCCTCGACACGGGCAGGGACGAGAGGCGTTGACCTCGCGGTACCACCCCGCTTCG
Organism: Ktedonobacter racemifer; assembly: GCA_020723545.1. Lineage (GTDB taxonomy): Bacteria > Chloroflexota > DTOL01 > DTOL01 > JACQYG01 > JACQYG01. Next base: position 13,851 of record DYIS01000023.1, on the reverse strand, counting down.
TCGCCGCCTCACGACGGCGACCTCGGTAAGTACGGGAAGACAGTGACCACTGAGCAGCACCGATCACTGAATTCCGATACTCCAGCCTGCGATAACGGTGGCTGTATAGCCTTTAGGCAAGGCTTCCGGCCCCACCTACTCTGCAGTCGGTCTCTTCTCCAGAAGAAGCCAACCCATTTCAGCGGGCGGTTCGGGGATCATCTTCGGTAGGCCTTCCCAGCACCGCTTCCCAGCTACTGCGGCTCTCTGTGGCCGGTACTTTGGCCCACTTACTCTTCCCGTCGTAACCTTTGAAGATGTGCTTTTCGGGTAACAAAAAACCCCTTCGGTCATGGAAGAGGTTTGCCAGGATAACAGCGCTGTTTTTCCTTCTTCTCTCGCAAGCATACGCCTGCCAGAGTAGACACCATAGTCCGTCATCGGTGGTCAGCGATCAGAGGTTCCCTACTGATCGCTGACCACTGGCCTGATTGCCAGGTCTCATCGGCCCTGCTCCTCCACCTCTTTGTAAGAGCAGGAAAGCCAATCCAGATTGGGAATTATTTAACACAAATGGCGGGATTTGTCAAGGGTTTAGCGCCAAACTGAATGATCTTTGGAACCCCGGTTGCCATGTCCACATCATTCCAGTTCTTTGCCCCTCTCACGGGCAGCAGTTATCCCTAAACGTGGATTTTGGTCGTTTCGATCACCCAGGTGTGTAACTTTTCAGGCCGGTCCGGTCGTATTGGACCGGACCAGGGTGGACTCGGTCCCCTGGGGGCTCAGTGGGATGACTAGAAACCGACCTCCGATCCCGGCTTCCCGCGCTGCGGTGGCCATGGCCTGTGTGACTCCCTCGGCATTTTCCTGGCAAAGGGCCAGGACGGTTGACCCCGCCCCGCTCAGGAAGACCCCCAGGGCGCCCGCCTCCCGCGCTGCCCCAAAGAGCCGTGGCATTGCCGGGAAGAGGGCTTCCCGGTAGGGCTGGTGGAGTCGATCTCGTGTCGCTACGTCCAGCAACTCCAGTCGGCCTTGAGTCAGGGCGGCCACCAGGAGCGCTGCTCGGCCGATATTGTAGACGGCATCAGCCCGCTCCACCCGGCGCGGGAGCACCCGTCTTGCCTCTTTCGTGAGCATGGCGAAGTCAGGGACAAAGAGGGCGGCTTTGAGGCCTGCTGGGACCGGCACGTGGGCATATATTGCCCGCCCCGTCTCCTGGACGACGACCACCATGCCGCCTAAAAAGGCCGGAGCCACGTTGTCGGGATGCCCTTCCAGTTGTATGGCCAGGGCCAGGATCTGGTCACGGGAAAGGGCCTCGCCGCAGAGGGAGTTAGCTGCCACCAGCCCGGCCACCGTGGCCGCGGCGCTGGAGCCAGGGCCTCGGGCGACGGGGATGACATTCTGGAGTTCCAGGCTCAGGCCGGTTAGCCGCCTTCCAACCCGGCGAAAGACGGCCCGCATGGCCCGGAGGACCTGGTTCTCCGCCCCTCGGGGCAATGCATCCTCCCCCTCACCGATAATGCGCGCCGTGAGCCGGGACGGGGTGGCCTCGGCGGTGACGACATTGTACAGCCCCAATGCCATTCCCAAACAATCGAACCCCGGTCCCAGGTTGGCAGCAGTGGCAGGGACGCGCACGATAACTTTTGAGTCGGAAATAGTTGCTCTCCCTAACTCCACCCTAACTCCCTCTCCACGCGCTCCAGTTCCGCGGGGACGGCCTGGGGTGGCGTGACCCCCGCCACCGCGCTCGCCGGATCCTTCAAACCGCTCCCGGTGAGGATGCAAACGATACGTACCCCTGGCGGAACCCGCCCCTCTCGGGCCAGCTTCCGTATGCCCGCTACTGAGGCGGCCGAGGCCAGCTCGCAGAAGACCCCCTCGGCCCGGGCCAAGAAGCTCTGAGCGGACAGGATCTCCTCGTCGCTCACCGCCTCGATGATGCCGCCCGACTCATCCCGGGCAGCCACGGCCCCGTGCCAGCTAGCCGGATTCCCGATGCAGATGGCCGTGGCTACCGTCTGAGGCTCCGCCACCGGTTTTCCCTGGACGATGGGGGCTGCCCCCGCTGCCTGGAAACCCCACATCTGAGGGAGCCTGCGGATCTGGCCGGCGGCATGGTACTGCTGGAAGCCTCGCCAGTAGGCAGTGATGTTCCCCGCATTCCCCACTGGGATGGCGAGGATGTCAGGAGCCTCTCCCAGGAGGTCGCAGACTTCGAAAGCCGCCGTCTTCTGTCCCTGGATGCGGTCAGGGTTCACCGAGTTAACCGGGGCCACCGCGTGCCGGGCTACAAGCTCCTGAACCACGGCCAGAGCCTGGTCGAAATTCCCCTGCAGGGCCAGCACCCGGGCCCCATGGATGATGGCCTGGGCCAACTTCCCTGGAGCGATGTTCCCGGCAGGGACGACGACGATGGCCATGAGGCCTGCCTTCGCCGCGTAGGCCGCGGCCGAGGCCGCGGTATTCCCGGTGGAGGCGCAGATGACTGCCCGGGACCCGGCCTCCATCGCCTTGGCCACCGCCACTACCATCCCCCGGTCCTTGAAGGAGCCCGTCGGGTTGCAGCCCTCGAGCTTCAGCCAGACCTCAGCCCCAATCACGGCGCTCAGTCGCTCTGCTCGCACCAGTGGCGTGCCGCCCTCGCCGAGCGAAAGAGGCGGAGTGCTGTCGGTGACGGGAAGATGCTCGCGGTAGCGGGCCAGGATACCTGTCTTCATAGGCACCAATCTCCAACAGGAAGCAGGAAAATGGGAAGACGGCCTTTCCACTTGGTTTCCTCTTGGTTCCTTTCTATTCCTCTACCCGAATAAGGCCTGGGCTCTCTCGCCCCACTGCCAGTGTGGATAACTCTGCCCGGGCCCGTTGCATGGCCTCCTCCTGGGTGCGCTGGGTCATGAGGACGACGTCAGCGGTCCTGGCGGTTTGGTCTATGTGCCTCTGGAAGAGAGAAGAAATGCTGATCTGCCCATCGCTCAGGATGCGAGCGATCTCCGCAAGGATGCCTGGGCGGTCCTCCACTGGCATCCGCAGGTAATAGCGGGCATGTACCTTGCTCATGGGACGAATAGATACAGTTCCCTCGTCCAAAAAGCCCGGATCGCGGTAACCCTCCTGGTTCATGTTCTTTAGAAACCCGATCAGGTCGGCCACCACGGCGCTGGCGGTGGGGGCGGCCCCAGCCCCCTGCCCGTAAAACAGGACCGGGCCGGTCAGATCCCCTTCCACCACCACCGCGTTGTACACCCCATGTACTTGGGCCAGGAGGGTGTGAGCGGGCAAGAAGGCTGGGTGCACCCGAGCCTCGATGGTTCCATCCTGCTCCTGAGCGATAGCCAACAGTTTGATGGCATATCCCATCTCTTGAGCATAGCGGAAGTCCCTGGCGGCCAGGCCGCGGATTCCCTCGGTATACACAACGTCTAAGGTAACCGGAGCATGGTAGGCCAGAGTAGCCAGGATCGCCAGTTTACAGGCGGCATCCATGCCGTCCAGATCCTTGGTGGGGTCAGCCTCGGCATAGCCGGCGGCCTGGGCCTCAGCCAAGGCGGTGCCCAATTCCGCGCCCCCGTTAGCCATACGCGTGAGGATGTAGTTGGTGGTACCGTTGAGGATCGCCCGGATGGACCTGATCCGATTAGCCACCAAGTCGCGCCGAAAGGGGGCGATGAGGGGGATACCCCCGCCCACACTGGCCTCATAGTAAAGGCCCACTCCCTGCTCCCGGGCCAAGGCCAGGAGCAGAGGACCCTGTTTGGCCATGACCTCCTTGTTGGCGGTGATGACGTGCTTGCCGGCCTGGAGGGCCTGTCGTATGTAATCTGCCGCCGGTCGCTCCCCCCCGATGAGTTCGATGACCACATCGACGGCCGGGTCGTCCAGGATGTCCCTGGCATCGGTGGTAATGAGTGACCGCTCCACGCCCGTCGCCCGGGGCTTGGCAGCATCCCGCACCAGTATCCGCCGCACGGTGACGGCGCGGCCACCCCGCTGGGCAATGACCATCGCCTTCTCGGTGAGGAGGCGATGCACCTGGCCCCCCACCACCCCCAGGCCTAGTAGCCCGATCTGCACCGCATCCGACATCGCTACCCTCGCGCCGCAGGTGTTCTTGATCCCCTCAGTCCCCCGTTGACGGGTGTTCTTTACTGGTGAAGGCAGTGGGGCTGGCGGTCCGGCCGAGCCCGAAGGCACGGTGGATGTGCCGCACCGCAGCAGGCATTTCTGGCTCGTCTACCACCAGGGAAACGTTGCACTCCGAGGAGCCCTGAGCGATACAGATGACATTGATGCCATTAGCTCCCAGGGCACCGAAGACCCTGGCGGCGATGCCCGGTGTCCTTCGCATCCCCGCCCCTACCACGGCGACGATAGCCACCGGCGATTGGATTGTCACCCGATCAATGGCCCGCCGGGCCAGCTCCTGCTCGAACTGGGCCTCCAGTGCTATTTGAGCCCGCTCGGCCACGGGCTGGGGGATGACGAAGCAGATGCTCTGCTCAGAAGAACCCTGGGAGATCATCAGCACGCTGATCCGTTCCTGGGCCACCGCAGCGAAGACCCTGGCGGCGATGCCCGGCACCCCTAACATCCCTCGACCTTCCACGGTGACCAGGCTGAGGCCCCGGATAGCCGTGATCCCCTTAACCGTGCTCGGCGTAGGCCGCTCCTGGGCAACGACGAGGGTCCCTGGGTCTTCCGGGTGGAAGGTATTGACCACGCGCAAGGGGATGCCCGCCTCCAGTGCTGGCAGGATGGTCTTGGGGTGGAGCACCTTGGCTCCAAAGTAGGAGAGTTCCGCCGCCTCGGCGTAGGACAGCTCCGGGATAGTGTCGGCTTCTGGCACCAGGCGCGGATCGGCGGTTAAGACGCCATCCACATCGGTGCAGATCCAAACCTCCCGGCACCCCAGGCAACGCCCTAGGATGGCCGCGGAGTAGTCGCTGCCGCCTCTACCCAGGGTAGTGATGACACCATCTCCGGTTATGCCGATGAACCCGGTGACCACGGGCGTTATCCCTTCCGCCAGGAGAGGCCCCAGCAGGGCCCGGGACCGGGTTCTGGTCTCCTCTAAGAGAGGAGTGGCCTCGCCGTAGCGGTCATCGGTGACCAGGAAGGCGCTGGCCTCTACCGGCCGGGCGGGCACGCCGCCCACCTCCAGGGCTGCGGCGAAGAGGCGCACCATTAATCGCTCTCCCAGGGAGGACACCGCATCCAGCCCTCGCGGGGTGCATTCCCCCAGGAGGGCAATGCTCTCGCAAAGGCGTCGGAAATCCCGCAGGAGGGCGGCTAGCCCCCGTTGCAGAGTGTGGCGACCCGGGCTATCGGGGAGCAACGCCCGCGCCGCGCGTCCATGGCGGGCCTGGATGGCCCGGTGGATGCGCCAACAGAGGTCCAGGTCGCGACGAGCGGCCACGGTGGCCGCCTTCAAGAGAGCGTCGGTCACACCGTTCATGGCCGACACAACCACCACCACGGGCTCGCCAGCCTGCACCGTCTGCCGCACCAGGGTTACTGCCTGGTGGATCATAGTGGCATTTCCCACAGAGGTGCCGCCAAATTTCATCACAATCATAGCGCAGGGTGTGTTTACCCCTCCATCAGTCCAGATAGCCCTGAGCCGAGAGAAGTTCGGCGTTGAGTATGGCTCCCCCAGCCGCCCCTCGCACCGTGTTGTGTCCCAGTACGATGAGCTTATAGCCCATCAGTGGACACGGACGCAAGCGGCCGACCACCGTGGCCATTCCCCCGCCGGCCATACGGTCGCGCCGGGGCTGCGGGCGGTCAGGCTCCCGGCGCACCAGTACCGGTCGAGGGGGCGCGCTGGGCAGGCCTAACTCCTGGGGCAAGGCCCGGAAGGAGACCAAAGCGTCTCGCACCTGGTCCAGAGAAGCCGGCCGTGCCAGTTCCAGGGAGATACATTCCACATGGCTGTCAGTCACCGCTACCCGGTTGCAATGGGCGCTTAGCTGGAGATCAGCTAGCTCTACACCTTCGCCATCAAAGCGGCCCAAGAGTTTGCGTGGCTCCCATTCCACTTTCTCCTCTTCCCCAGCGATGTACGGCAAGATGTTATCCAGGATATCCAGAGATGGCACGCCGGGATATCCTGCTCCGGATACCGCTTGCATGGTGGTTACGAACACGCGACGGAGACCAAAGGCCTCCCAGAGGGGTTTAAGGGCCAGCACCAGATGGGTGGTGGAGCAGTTGGGATTGGTCACCAGCAGCCCCGGCCAGCCACGCCGCTGGCGTTGAAGGGGTAACAGGCCTAGATGATCAGGATTAACCTCTGGGACCATCAACGGCACATCCGGAGCACACCGGTGACTGCTGGCGTTGCTGGACACGACATAGCCAGTCAGAGCAAAGGCCTCTTCCACGGAGCCGGCGATATCGGCCGGCAAGGCAGAGAACACCAGGCGGCACTCCAATGCTGGCTGGCAAGGCTGTATCACCATGCCACGTACCGATTCTGGCATGGGCGTGTCCAAAATCCAGCGGCAAGCATCACCGTAGGATTGCCCCACGGAACGGTCGGAGGCAGCCAAGGCTACAAGCTCGAACCATGGATGGGCGGCTAAGAGCTGCACGAACCGCTGTCCCACCATCCCAGTGGCCCCAAGGACTCCTACCTTGATCCGAGACATGCCTGCCTGGCCTTTCTCCCCGCAAGCGCAGCCGCTGCCTGCCGACGACGGGGGAACCCCTCGAGATATCTCCTGTAGACAAGGCTTGCTCCGCTGGTTCATTTCGATACCGGCAGAAACACCTTGCTTTCTGATTGGCTAAACAAAAAAGCCCCGGCCAATCTTGGCCGAGGCACCTTTGCGCCTGAGCGACCCCATTTGTCGCCAGCACCAGCGCGCGGACCACAGTGTCTGAGCAAGCCCTGGTGAGGAATAGGTTGGAGCCCAGGGGGCTCGCTAAACGTTGTGAAATGTAACACATCCCCTCTGGGATGTCAATATGTTGTCCCTGAGATATTACCCCTTTCCCAGATGGCCAATGATGGCGTCGGTCATTTCAGCCGTGCCAACGGCCTCGGACTGCCTGTTTCTCGGCTTGAGGTCACCGGTCACGTGCTTTCCCTCGGAGATGGTGGCCGCCACCGCTTTTTCCACCCTTTGAGCCGCCTCAACCTCACCCAGGTGGCGTAGCATCAGCGCGGCGCTGAGGATCATGGCCGCAGGGTTGGCCTTGTTCTGGCCGGCAAATTGAGGTACTGAACCGTGGGCCGGCTCGAAGACGGCTACCCCCTGGCCCAGATTGGCCCCAGGCATCACCCCCAGTCCTCCCACCAGGCCCGCCGCCAGGTCACTGACGATGTCCCCGTAGAGGTTAGGCATGACCAGGATATCGTACAGGTCTGGATTCAACACCAGTTGCATGCACATGTTGTCTACGATCAGGTCTTCGAACCCGATGTCGGGATATCCCTGGGCTACCTCCCGGGCCACGTGGAGAAACAACCCATCGGTAAGTTTCAAGACGTTGGCCTTGTGCACGGCGGTGACCTTTTTCCGGCCATTGCTACGTGCGTATTCGAAGGCAAAGCGGACGATGCGCTGGCTGCCCTGCCGTGTTATGACCTTGATCGCTTCAGCCACCTCTCCGGGTATTACCTGGCGCTCCCGCCCTACGTACAGGTCTTCGGTGTTCTCTCGAACGATCACCAGATCCACGCCTTCATATCGGGAAGGCACGCCGGGGATGGTTCGGGCAGGACGCAGGTTGACATAGAGGTCCAAAGCCTTGCGGAGAGCTACATTGACACTGCGAAACCCGACACCTATGGGCGTGGTGATGGGACCCTTGAGGGCCACCTTGTTGCGCTTGATGGATTCCAAGACCTGGTCTGGCAGGGGCGTGCCCTCCTGAGCCATCACCTCCGTGCCTGCTCTCTGCACCTCCCATTCGATCTTCACCCCTGTGACCTCCACCGCGCGCTGGGCGGCCAGGGCGACCTCCGGCCCCACGCCGTCCCCGGGGATGAGAGTCACTCGGTGTGCCATCTAAAAACCCCCTTGAATAGCCGATTTGAGTAGTCGATCATCCCCAGATGCTCGACGGCTGACGCCGGGCCCTGGCCGATGTGCCATTCTGTTCACAGGCAGTCAAACTGCCGTCCGTCCATGTTGTGGGCCCACCACAGTACAATTAAGGCTGAAACGGGAAAGACCGTGCGAGACCCCGTCCGCCTCCGGCGATGCGGCCCGCCGTGGGCTCATCTCCCACCCTGGCGAAAGTAGTTGAGCGAGCCGCCATTCGCGATTATAGCGATCTGTCGCTCACCCAGGGCGTGCTTGGCCTGAAAGGTTGTGCCCTTAGTGAGGTTCTTGATGGTAACGCTCCCATCCATCAGGGCCTGAGGCAGGCCCTCGATCTGCAACTGATCGCCCTGGCCCAAGGCCTGGTAGTCGGTTTCATCGCCGAAGGTCAAGGGCAGTATGCCAGAATTCACCAGATTAGCATGGTGGATGCGCGCAAACGATTTGGCGATGACTGCCTTTACCCCCAGGTAGTGGGAGGCAAGCGATGCATGCTCCCGGCTGGACCCCTGGCCGTAGTTGGCGCCGGCGACGATGAAACCTCCCCCCGCAGCCCGGCTTCGTTCAGCGAAGCCAGGGTCCAACTGGGCGAAGGCGAATTGGCTGATGGCCGGGATATTGGAGCGCAAAGGCAACACCTTGGGGCCTCCAGGCAGTATATGATCCGTGGTGATGTCGTCACCAACCAGCAACAAGACTGGCCCCTGAACCCGGCATGACAGAGGCTCTTGATCAGGCAGGGGTTTGATGTTTGGCCCCTTGATGACCTCGATGCCCTCTGCATTTTCAACAGGCGGTATGATCATGCTGTCATCCACGAGATAGGCCTCTGGCTCATGCAGCTTGGGATGATGGCCCAGCTCCCGGGGATCCGTGATCTGGCCAAAGAGAGCGGTGGCCGCACACACCTCCGGGCTGGCCAGATAGACCCGGTCCTGAGGGTGGCCGCTGCGTCCCGGAAAATTCCGGTTGAAGCTGCGCACCGAGGCCTCTCCGGTCGGCGGGACCTGTCCCATCCCGATACAGGGGCCACAGGCAGTTTCCAGGATTCGGGCCCCGCTAGACAGGAGAGCAGCCAAGCCTCCATGCCGCGCGATCATCTGGTAGACCTGTCTAGAGCCGGGAGAGATGGTAAGGCTCACGTCTTTGTGCACCCTCTTTCCCTCCAGGATGGCGGCCACGCTCATCAGATCCCGATAGCTGGAGTTGCAGCAGCCTCCCACACAGACCTGGGCCACCGGGAGCTTTCTAAGCTCCCGTGCCGGCACCACATTGTCCGGGCTGGAGGGCTGAGCGATGAGAGGCTCCAAGGTTTCCAGGTCGATCTCTAGAACCTCATGGTAGGCAGCCTCCGGATCGGGGGCTAAAGGGCACCAGCCCTCCTGGCGTCCCTGTAGCCGCAGGTAAGCCAAAGTCTGCTCATCGCTGGGGAAGATGGCGCTGGTTGCCCCCAGCTCGGCGCACATGTTGGCGATGGTCGCCCGTCCTGAAACTGTCAGGTGGGCCACTCCATCCCCTCCGAACTCGAGCACCTTGCCGACCCCACCTTTTACCGATAGCCGGCGCAGAAGCTCTAGGGCGATGTCTTTTGCGGTTACCCAGGGCCCCAATCGGCCCCGGAGCCGCACCAGGAGCACCCTGGGGGTGGGCAGGTAGAAGGGGTTGCCTCCCATGGCCAGGGCTACGTCCAACCCGCCGGCGCCGATGCCCAGGGAGCCCAGGGCACCGATGGTGAGGGTGTGGCTGTCCGAGCCGAGAAGGGTCTTGCCTGGCAGCCCAAGCCTCTCCAGGTGCACCTGGTGGCAGATGCCGTTGCCAGGCCTGGAAAAGTACACGCCATATTTGGCGGCCGCCGTCTGGAGATAGCGGTGGTCATCGGCGTTCTCGAAGCTCGTCTGGAGCAGGTTGTGATCCATATAGCTGACGGAGAACTCCGTGCGAACCCTGGAGAGACCCAGGGCCTCGAATTGCAAGTAGGCCATTGTCCCGGTGGCATCTTGAGTCAACGTCTGGTCCATGCGGATTGCTATCTCCTGCCCTGGCACCAACCGCCCAAAGACTAGATGCTCTGCCAGGATCTTGTAGGCCAGGTTTCTAGCCATTCCCTGCAGCTCCGGCGAATTCAAGGGTTGTCTCTCTTCCCCTGACGACTGGCTCTACCAAGGGAAAGGAGAGGAGCTTCCGTACCTGATCAGGATAGCGGGCGATCAGGATGAGCTCATCATCGGTCAGGGGCATCTGGGTATGGGCGTTGGCGGCCTGGACCAGTTCCAATATCTGGCGCGCCTGCACGGTGTCCTCGAAGATGATGCCTATTTGCTCATAGACATGGCGAAGGCCGGCCAGGCCTCCGTACTCACCGGTGGTGATAACCCGCCCATCTGGCGCAGAGCAAAGCTTCGCCGGCCCCAGCAAGTCGTAGTCGAAGAGCTCGTAGTTTCGCCTATCCTTGAGAACCCCGTCGGCATGGATGCCCGATTCGTGGGCGAAGACGCTGGCTCCCACCCCAGGCTGGTTCATGGGCAAGGGCAGGCCGAAGGCACGAGCCACGTAATGGGCCAGGCGGCGTGCCACCGTGAGGTCGATCCTGTCCCCCAGCTCCACCTCACCGCCCAGCTCGTGCGCGAATTCCAGCGCCAGGATGCAAGAGAGAAGATCAGCCTGGCCGGCCCGCTCTCCCAGTCCGTTGACCGTTGCATTGACGTAGACGTCTACCCCCGCCTCCAGCGCCGCCTTCGCCCCGGCTATCGTATTGCCCACCGCCATGCCCAGATCGTTGTGGCAGTGCATTTCTATGGGTATTCCTACCTTTGCCAAGGTCTTGATCCGGTTGCAGATATGCATGGGGCTCTCGATGCCGATGGTGTCGCAATATCGCAGGCGCTGGGCACCGGCATCCTTGGCGGCTTGAGCGAACTCGATCAGGTAGCCCAGCTCCGTCCTAGAAGCATCCTCGGCGTTGACGCCCACGGTGAGGATGCCTGCATCTTTCGCCCTTCGGACAGCGGAGACCATGTTGGTTATCACCATCTTGGCATCCACTCTCCCTGCGAACTTGCCCCAGATCATCTGAGCCGAGGTGGGGACCGACAGGTTGAGATGCTGGAGGCTGGTAGCTCTCACCGCTTTCTCGACGTCTTCGACGGTGGCACGGCACCAGCCTTCCAGAACCAGGCTCCCCATCACCCCTCGGCGTGCCAGTTCGAGGTTAGCCTCGATGTAGTTCCTCTCGTGCCAGATACAAGGGAAGCCGAGCTCCGATTGATAGACCCCCAACTGCCCCAGGTAGTAGTTGACCATGGTCTTTTGCAACTTTGCCAGGCTGATGCCAGCGGTCTGGACGCCGTCACGGTTAGTCACATCGATGAAGTGTACCTTGGCCATAAGATCGGCTCCTCGCTTCTGACTGGGTAACTTTGTTCAGCTCTCAAGCCCTGTGTCCATGGCATTATAGATGTAGTCTGGAAGCCCCGGACACTGCTGGTCCAGGTTAAACTTACTGGTTAAGACCTGGGCTTTCAGTAGCCGTTTCATCTCATCAAGGGAATGGTAGCTGAATGGGTTAAGTTCATTGAGCCTCTCCCTGGCTATTCCGGGAACCTTGGCTGGCACCAACACCTTATCACCCCAGATCGGATGCGGTTCATATTCCACCGCTTCTCTCGCTGCCTGGAAGAGAAAGAGTTCGGTCTCCTCGATCGATGGGCCCGTGCCACCCACTGGCCTTTTCTTGCCATTCTTTTCTTCAAATAGCGTTTTGGGGACGCTGGCTTTCTGATCGCCTAACCGAACTTCTATCCATTCATATTTTGTCCCTACTCTGCCGGTGGTCGAGATCTGGTATATCTCCATAGGGTCCTCCGTGCCTTCTCTTATAAACTGATAGAAGCGCACCACGTGGGCGGCATTGCCGACACCCATCGTGAAAGGCAGGCAGTATCGAGATTCATATTTCTCCTCCCCCACGCCCCTTCGACTCTGAGCAGGATGGCCGGTGGTGCGTCCATCAGCCATGACTTTACAGGCAAATGCCGCATCGTTTAATTTTAGCCAGGCAAAATCGGAGTTATATCCGGGGCTGATGAAAACCGCCATGTTAAGAGGACCACTCGAGTCCACATTGCCATCAAAGTAGCCTGTATCCTCAAGCATAATAACCGTCCTGGCGTTTTGATTGGGCTTACCATGGTACTGGAACAAGGTGCCGGCAAAACTTGGATTTCCGTCAGGACCGAATTCGGTATTCTCATGAAGCGCTCGGGAGGCAATTGCGGCGCGATGGATGCCCACCTGATTCTCATTTACATCTTCCGTCTTTGTCCAAGAACCTTTTTCTGGAGAGACCACCCGGTCTTTGAAGACACCCACGACGTCATCATTCTTGATAACCTGATGGGAGACAAAACTCAAAACCTCGACGCCGAATAGCTTCTTGAAGATGAGGGCGGCGCGCTCGTCAACGATATACAGACCATGGGTTGATTTCCCACTTCCCGTGAGGCCCCACACGCCCATGACGATCCTCTTTTCCCTGCCGTCGCTCCTTCGGACCGTAAACTCCCTCAACGCCGCATGCTCTCCCGTCCCACCTCTCTTGTAGACGTGGAATATCCAGTGTGATAAAAAGGCTTTCTTACACTCGCCTTGATAGGAACTACAGGTTACGATGGTATAATTGTGATTAGGAAACCTGATGACTTTGAGCATCTCGTGGCTTCCCGGGACATTGGGGTTCTCTAAATAATGCGGGATACAGAAAACCTGAGCATCGGGCTCTAGGTACGGGTTGCCAGGAAAATTCAGTTGGCTCCAACGATAGGCGATATCCGGAAACTGGGGGTCGCAATAAAGCCTACACCGCATCTCAGCCTTGGATCCGGGTTGTCCGAGATTGGCGTCCACCTGGATCAACGGACCCTGAGACAGGATGTGTTCTAATACCCTCAACATCAATTGCTTATGCTCAATTATAAGGTCTTGTTCCCTCTCTACCACAACGCTGCCGGCAGCGCTTCTACTCCAGATATTTGAACTCCAACCCCAACTGCCGTTCTTGTATTGCGTTCCATACTGTTTTGCTCTTTCTAGTAAATCCGGCGGGTTGTTTTGGATGGCAACAAGACCTGCCGCTTCTTTCTGCCGACCAATCTTCTTAAAGATTTTCATGAAGTTCTCGATTGTGATTTCCTCTAAAAGAATGGGCATATGTCAACCTCCCTAGTCCCTCACCGGCCTACCCTGCAGTGCTATAAAATTAGCCCTCCAGTGATCTGGAGGGCTAGTTCTTACTAGATAAACTGGATCAGCGCCAGAAGGCAGGCGCCCCTATCCACACTCGTGGCCTACTACTAGGGGCAGTCGCTCAGGGCTTGGCGCTGGCCGTACCTCAAATCGGCAGTGATTCTTGTTGAACAGGCTACAATGGCTGGTCATGAGGTCTCCTCTATCTCTTGAGCGCAGTTTATACCACGATATTCAATTCCTGTCAACCCATTTTGTTAGCCTGTCTTCAGTTATTTATAGATGGAGAGAGTCCACAAGGTGCCAAATAAAAAACACCTCAGGGATTTTGAAAGATATAACACCGCTTGCCGCAAAACGATACGGAAACGCGGAGAGGAAACAAATTCTTTACTAGTAAGGAACCTTCTCCTTTCGGCAAGATGAGTGATTGGCCAGCCTTTATCTTACCGCGAATGGAGCAAGAGCCCAATTCTTTTGGGATAAACACTCCTCAACATCAACCGGAAATACGTTCGATTCAGATTTCGGGCTCTTCTCCAAATTTAGTGGAAGCTAAGGAAAACCCTGCTTG
>DYIS01000022.1:14204-15690 GCA_020723545.1 Ktedonobacter racemifer | reverse complement strand
TCGTCAGGTGGTAAACACCAACCCGATCATGGGTGGTAAACACCACCCGATCATGCCTGGTAAACATCGGGCGGCTATTGACACCTTTTATGCTGTGTGTTATGAAGTGGCGTTCTCATCACATAATCCTCTCAAATCACGCTAACCTGCGTAAAAGTGTTTGTCAACCATGTAACCTGTAATGAGAATGCCAAGGACAATAACATAGTGAATTATAGTGTGGCGAATAGCAGGAACGAACCGATGTGGATTGTCACAGGTTCGCGTCCCAGTAGTGTAACTTACTAACGAAATCGGCAAACAAGCCAGCACGATCCATGAAAGCCGCGGAAACCTTCCTGAGAACAAGGCTACCAGTAAGGCAACATAAAAGAGCGCCAGAACGCACCCATACAACCTCACCACATTCTTTTGCCCAATCCTTACGCATATGTTCCGCTTGCCAACAAGCATGTCCTGAAAATAGTCTGGCACCTCATTCATGATAGATATTCCAAACAGAAGGAGTGCAGGAATCACTGACACAAAAAACGGCATAACGTCTATTCGCTGTGTTTGAACATAATAACTCCCCAATACCATAAGAGGACCATAGGAAAGCGCGATTGTAATCTCTCCAAACCCACGATACGCGAGTTTGACCGGCGGTCCAAGATAAAAGAGGGCTGCAAAGAACCCGATAAGGGAAAGGATAATTATCGCAGCACCCAACTCTAATGTGAGGAAGATTGCCGCAATGAGAGCAACAAAAAAGGCAAGGATGCCAACAAGAAAAGTGGTATTAGTCACAGGCTTAGGACTTAGTTGGAATACTCTATCTGTACCTATGTGCCAGTCCAAAAATTCATTAAAAGCCTCAACACCAATAAGCACGAACAGAAGACCTATAAAACCTATGAGAAACAAAAAAAGATCAAATTGGCCGTAGGAATAAAATGCAACTGCTGCCCCCAAACCATAGGGTAAGAGACCAGCAACTAACAAGAACCTGTATCGGACAAGTTTTATCAGTCCGGTTAGAGTTCTTTCCATTTATTGGCCTCTTTCAAGAGCTGTGGGTTGTGGATGACGCTCTTTGCAAAGGCAATGACTTCAGGATTCTTCCAAGCCATCTGATACCGCTGCCAGACCTCAGAGAGATTGTGTTTTCTGAGATCGCCACAGATAAACGGAAGCGGTCCGATAATCTTGACCTTGCCATTTGGAATGACCAGAAGACTTGCCGAAGGATGTTCCAGGCGATATTTCAACTCTTCTACGACATCGTAAGGATAATAATACACTTTCATCTTTCCATCATATTTGGCTTGCTTTTCTCTTAAGACTTTGAAGAATTTCTCATATTCTTCATCAGATGGACACAGAATGTCCCAGTTCTGCGCAGCCCGTCCGATACGCATAATCTTGCCCGTGTAAAAACCATAGATTCGCATCCTATATGCCATCTCAATGACATCCCCTGTCTCACGGATGTTAAACTTTGTTG
>DYIS01000022.1:9455-14194 GCA_020723545.1 Ktedonobacter racemifer | reverse complement strand
GGACGAACACTATCTCTGTGTTAACCCCCGCCTCTACAAGATACTTACAGGCATCAATGGTCTTCTGCCAATCTCCTTTAAGCCTTAACCTTTCAAAGGCTTGGGGTGTGGCTCCATCTACACTCACCTGCACAGAGCGAAACCCAAGTCCTGCAAACCGATTAGCCACTTCACGGTCGATTAAAAGGCCATTCGTTTCCACTTTTAGACTCACCCCGTGGCTTCGAAGGAACTCACTGATCTTAAAAAAATCCGGATGTAACAGGGGTTCTCCACCGGAAATCGCCACATAGGGCACTTTGAGTTCAACAATCTGCCTGCAAAAGTCCATAATCTCTTCTTTTGTGAGTTCATCTGGCATACTGTGTCCCGCCTCTTCACAGCAATGCAGGCAGGCAAGGTTACAGGCTGAATTTAACTGCCAGGCAACAAATAAAGGAGCATCAAAATCTGTGAAGCTACTTCCTTCAGTCTGTTGCATGTTTGGCAGTGGACGCAATTCGTTTTCTATCATTTCTGTCCCCCCTATTTAACGATTCCCTTGTCTTTCAGCATTGAGATGAACTCATCCACATCGGCTTTAATTGTCGCTGGATCGCCATTATAATTTTTGGCTAACTCAGCGATTACACGCGTAGGCTCTTTTCCCTCCTCAAGCAAGCGAAGGATTTCTGCTCCAGCTTCATTTGTTACGAATAGTTTCTCGCGGAGCGTCTCAAACACCACCGCTCCAAATTTTTCCTTCCGCACTTTTACATGTTTTTCGAATTCCATTTGTCCTTCTCCTTTCGTTATAAGAGCACCACAGCAGAATCTCAGGCCCCCTGACAAGGTTAGACCAAAAGGTGAATAAATCCAGTCCCACCGTCAAGAGGCCTGAATTCATGCCAGACAGATTAGGTGAACCTGATGTACGGCTGTGCCATCACACGGCCGGATACATCCTCAAGTGTCGGCTTCTGCCACTCTTTCTTACCATCGTTGTTGACCTTTCTTCGTGGGTCGCGTTCGGGGACTTTCTCTCCGTCCTTTTTCCCTTTCATTTTTTTCACCTCCTTCAGATTTGGTCGTTTTTACCCACTTCCCACCTGAAAGCGAGCATGTTAATTACAATGGTTTGTTTCACGAACTTTTCCAACCACCTCCTTTCCATAAACGCCATTTCATGTAACTTGTTGCTCTCCGCAGTAGTGACAGGCAGGCTAACGCCCCGGCTTCAGCGGCGCGATGTCAACCGCGTCCGCTGCAAGCCGTGGTTAGGCGATTGGCTGACCTGCATGTCAGTCCTCCAGCATGCGCTCGTGTCCTAGCGGGCAGCAGCCACGAATGGAGTCGTGCCAAGTAATGCCGGCATCATCCTCGAAGACATCCCATCGTACCCAGTGGTTGCCGCAGTAGCAGGCATGACAGCGTGGACAGTAGAAGGACGCGACTTCCAAATCGAACTCGTACAATGCCTGAACATCGCCAGCAAGGATCATATCGCGGACCCGCGCAGAAGCATCTTGGGGAACTCCGAGGGTAAGACGGCTCGTAAAGCTGAGCCGGATGATCACACCGCCCTCTGGACGCTCAAAGAGCTGTACAAGCCCTGCCTCCTGATCGCATTTGGCGCAGGCAAAGCGGTGCTCAGCAACAGGAGCAGACAAGGGAGCTTGGTCGGTATGCATATCAGAGTTTCCTCCAGGGTCGAGCGCCAAATCGCCTAACTATTAATTAGACCGAAATCTTTCGGCCTAATCTTCCCTGGCCACCGCGTCAAAAACGGAATCCCTGACGGCCCAACTCCGATCTGACCAGATTATAATATACCAAATCCCCCAACCGGTCAAGGCCCCTGAGGAATCACGATGGAACAACAACGCCCTAAGAAGCTGCTGGACCAGGTTCGTGATGCTGTCCGCCTCAAACACTATTCCGATCGTACGGAGGAGTCCTACGTCAACTGGATCAGACGTTACATTCTGTTCCACAACAAACGGCACCCCAACGAGATGGGCAGTGCGGAAATCACTGCTTTTCTCAACCACCTGGCTACAGAAGAAAGGGTGGCCGCCTCCACTCAGAATCAGGCCCTCAGCGCGCTGCTCTTCCTGTACCGGGATGTGCTGAAGAAGGAACTGAATGCCCCCATTGATGCGCTGCGGGCAAGAAAGCCAAAACACCTCCCCACCGTTCTGACCAAAGAGGAAGTCCAGAAGGTCATAGGGTTGATGTCCGGTACGCAGCAACTGATGGCCAAACTGCTCTATGGCAGCGGTTTGCGACTTTCGGAATGTGCCCAACTGCGCGTCAAAGATCTTGACTTTGCCCAGCGGCAGGTTATCGTACACGATGGCAAAGGGATGCAAGACCGGGTGACCATGCTGCCGGAGAGCCTGGTCAAACCACTCCAGGAGCATCTACAGCGGGTGAAACGGCTTCATGAAGCAGACCTGGCCCAGGGGCATGGCTCGGTGGAGCTTTCTTACGCCTTGCAGCGCAAATATCCCAACGCGGACAAGGAATGGATCTGGCAGTTTGTCTTTCCCTCGGCCCGATTAGCCAAAGACCCCAAGACCGGAATTGTACGCCGCTGGTATACCAGCGATACGACCTTACAGAAGGCAGTGCAGAAGGCGGCACAGATGGCCGGGATCAACAAACCGGTTAGTTGTCATACCTTCCGTCACAGCTTCGCTACCCACTTGCTCCAGAATGGCTATGATATTCGTACGGTCCAAGAGCTTCTGGGACACAAAGACGTGAAAACGACGATGATCTATACCCACGTCCTGAACCGGGGCGGTCTGGGGGTAAGAAGTCCGCTGGACTGAAACCTCAGCCCACTCTGCTCAGACTTGAATCAGCACACACACACCATGTCAATAGCCGCAATCCAGATGTCATTTTCTGGAATAGGCCGCCCTTTCTCTCGTAGCCGGTTCTTGATCAAGCCATACTCGCGCGCCGCATCCGTATCGCAGTCCAGGACGGTGCTGCTCGCCGCAAACTCATCTATGCGTGCCAGGTTCTTCTCGGCCCGGCTGGACTTATGAGCACCAAATCATCCACATCTACCTGCTCACAGCCGGCTTCGATGGCTTGAGTCATAGCCTGGATATCCTCTGCTTCCAGAGCGCCGGCAAAGCGAAGAAGCTGCTTGCCAGGCACACCTTTGGGCAAAGATAGAACCAATGCCTGAGCGAAATCAAGCACTCGCCGTTGGAGCTCAAGCGGCAAGTGGTCAAGTTCTCTCACGATTTCTTGCTTATCGTCGGATAGATCATTCTCTCACCTCCAGCAAATCCAGAGCCGGGTGATGTCTAAACCATCGGTATCCGAAGTTACCAGCTTTCTTTGTTGTGCTGTTGATCCTGGTCATTTATCATCAATTGATAATGCTCTCCTCATTATTTTCGCTGGCGGAGGGCATTATAGCACAACCCCTCACCACTGGAAAGCCTTACCGTTACCCACTTTCTAATAATGCGGCGCTCTGGCTTGCAGTTCGCTGTTTGATAACTCACCACCCGTGACTCACGGCCAATACGATTGGCCTTCTACCCCCTATTTGTGCAAGGGTGCAGGGGGGCAGGGGGGACGACTCCTACGCTCCCCCGCTCCCCCGCTCATTCTGCTACCTGCTCCCTGCTACGCCACCACTTTTACTAGGGTTTAACCGCAGAGCACGCAGAGTGCGCAGAGATTTTCCTTTTATTTTCTCCGCCCCGATACTTTGATTCTGTGTAATGTATCGGGGCTCCGCGTTCTCTGCGTTCTCCGCGGTAAGAAAACGGCTCCTGCTACCTGCTACCCGCTCCCTGCTATCTGCTGGCTGCTCTCTGCTAGCTGCTAACCGCTCCCCGCTCCCGGTCCTCCTCCCGGCGAAGCAGCAATACCGTTGCCAGGGAGAACAGGGCAAAGATGGCGCTGAGGGCGATGATGCCGTCCATGCCGCCCCGCTGGGCAAAGGGGCCGCCCAGCCAGGCACCCAATAGCTGCCCCACCCCCAGGAGCACCGAATAGAGCCCCATGATGGCCCCCCGGTCCCCCTCGAAGGCCTGGGAGATGTCGGCCAGGTAGGCCAGGCCCGCCGGGGTGAAGCCGCTCTGCACCGCCACCGCCACCAGGGCCAGCAGTCCCAGCGGGACCATGGCCGGGTTGCGCAGGCTCCCGGCGTGATTGATGGCGAAGACCAAAGCGACCACGGCAAAGATGCCCAGAGTGCCTATGATCATGATCGTGGTCTTGCGGATGCGTCCGAAGGCGAAGCTCCAAAGATAGATCCCAACCACGAAGGTGATGGCGTAGCTGGCCAGGATGGATCCCACTGCGCTGCCGGAGAAGCCCCCGGTGAGCACCTGGTCGGGGAATGTCTGGTCCCCCGACATCTGGAAAGCCACGTGGTTGAGCCAGAGCCCGAAGATGGCATTGAAGCAGAGCCAGGCCGGGGCCAGGATCAGGAGCCGGTGGGAGCGGAAGAGGCGCAGGTAGTGACCCAGGCCGACAGCGGCCTGGGGGTTTTTCTCCCGCACGTCGTCCACCCCTCGGGCGTAGATCAAGAGGCTCGTCAGGTAGATGCCGCCCACCGCCACAAAACCCCAGGCCTTCAGCCAGTCCCAGAGAACCCCTCCCGCCAGGTAACCCAGGGCCAGGCCAGCGATGGATGCCACCTCGAAGTAGCTCACGATGCGGCCCCGCAGGACGCCCAGCCGGGCGCTGGAGGCCCCAGTCACCGGAGCCTGCCCGTTACCGGG
>DYIS01000022.1:8550-9445 GCA_020723545.1 Ktedonobacter racemifer | reverse complement strand
CTCCGGCGGCGCGGTTATCGTAGAGATGTACCCCAGGGTCGAGGGGGTGGAGCTGGCGGTGGAGAGCCCCTCCAGAAGGCGGGTGATGAATAGCACCCAGAGGAGGGTGGTGGCCGCGGTCATTTGGACCGCAACGAAGCCAAAGAGGGGGCCAAGGATCATGAAAAGCTTGAAGCTAAAGCGGTCGCTCTGGGCTCCGAAGATGGGAGCGCCCAGCAGTTCGGTGATGAAGAAGCTGGCGCCGATGACGCCCACCGTGGTGGCTGGGATCTGGTATACCGTCGCGTCGATGTGGGCCAGGTACAGGCCCAGCATCACCCCGGTGGCCGAGGAGGCCAGGCGCAACACGAAGCTCCCGGCAATGCAAGAGGCCACCGACCGGCGGAAATCGCGAACCTGGCTTTTCAGTGAGGCCCTCATGTCGATGCCCTGAACAGCTCCGTTGTCCCTCGCCGCGGCCTTGGGCGACCCCCTTGCCGTGGAAAGGTTTTGGAGATTATATCATCCGGTCACAGGGCCGTAAAGGGAGCTAATAAAGATAGGACTTACGCAATTGCTAAATTTCGAATTGCGAAATTCGAATTTCGAAATTACCCCTAGCGTCCTTTGCCCCGATACATTACACAGAATCAAGGTATCGGGGCTTTGCGGTTCAACTGCGTAACTCCTAAAAGAAAAATGATTTGCGGCAGTCAGAATACGTGCCAGCTTAGGGCAATTCAGCCGAGTTAGAGGCATCCCTAACAAGGCCTGAGAGGAAACCAAAGTTGGCATTGCCTGAGAGGAAAGACGGTTTTAGCGCGGGGCAAGAGGGAGGAGGCTACAGAGCAAGATAGTCGCGATACCGCTGCACGAGAGCCTTGGTTCCTGGCTCTGAGAGCCGCACCGGGAGTGG
>DYIS01000022.1:0-8540 GCA_020723545.1 Ktedonobacter racemifer | reverse complement strand
GACAAGAACCGTTTATCCAGAGACTGTACCTTTCGCAGGTCGACGTACGACTCGGCGATCTCGGGAAAGGCAGGATCGCTGGGGAGATAGAACAACTCTGGATAGCGTCCAGCCCGAAGTTGGCAGATAAACTCCGGTTTATGCACTCGATGATCTACCGTGTACGTTGGGGCAACCAGCAGTTCTTTGAACTCGGGCCGTTGTATCTCATGATCCCGGGAGAGGATCACGATGTAGCGAACCTTGGCTCTGGCGACCACATCTTCCTGGTTGTTCTGGGCAGCGATGCGGAAGGCGTCTTGAAGCTCATCAAGTTGGTACAGATAAGCAGTCCGAGGCACCGCCCCCCAACGACAGTCACGAAGAATCCATAAAGGCGGCTCAAGCCAGAAGATGGGGCAGTACTGGAAGATGGCTCCCCGTCGCAAGACAGGAGCGGGATCGCGCCGGTAGAGGCTAAAGGTTACGGTCATAAATGTGAAGGGTGAGCCTTGTTTCAGGGCAAGGCCTTTTGTAACTCCATCGCTTCGAAATAAGCGTTGTCATAGGGCTCCTCGGACGCGGCACTGCCAAGGCGCGCCTCTGTCTCGACCACATCGCGGTCATAAGCTGAGGCCCAGCTTTCCACCAGCCCAAGATAGTCCAAAACCTGGATGCGCTCGGGCAGACTCACCTCGTTCATGACGCCGAGGATGGCTGCCTCGGTTCTGAGCCGTTGTAAGTCCCGGGCGGGAGCCCAGTACCCGGAAACGAGATGACCAATCCAAGGGCATCCGCGCTCGTCGACCAGCGGCGATCCAGCAGGGGCCAGGCCACCGGCAAACCAGGGCTGCCACGATAGAGAGGTTGTACTGGTTGTCGAAAGAACTTGAGTGATCATTATCGCCCCACCTAACTACAGGTTCCGAAGCGTGGCAATCAGTCCATCAAATTCAGACTGAAAGGAAGCCTGCAACGTATCGGCATTTGGCAAGCATTCCGGGCCTTCAAAGTGGACATTTAGATGCGCTTTGATGCGACCAGCCTGGTCTGGCTCCAGGGCCAGTTCATAGCGGGTTCCCTGGCGGGCATAGTTAAGGCGCAAGCTGGTGGCATGAAGTTGTGCATTTAGCCGATGGGCCAACTGGCTTGGTTCCAGGAGAAAGTTCTCTGTTAGGAGGCGACCCGAGTCATCTACTCCAGATAGAGTCAAGAGGATGTCATAGTTGAAGCCGTAAGCCAAGAGTCTCTGTCGGTCAATGAGACCGGCTGTCGCTAATGTTATCGCAGCGAGAGGTCGATTGCCAATCGTTTGCTGGCTACCATCGTTCACTCGGACTCGGCGGTCTCCCAGGATGCAAGCGACCTGCATAGTAGGATACACCAATGCGATCATCTCTCCGGGGATCTCGGTGACAACCGGAGGGGTCTCAGGAACGATCTGGCGTCGTAGAGCGTTGCGGTCAATGTCTTCGAGGTTAACAGCATCATAAACGAGCGTAATATTCGTTTGCAGAATAGCCCAATGGCTAATCTCCACTGTTGGCGCTCCCCTCTTGCTCTTGGCCCTCAAACCCCTGACTTGGATCAACGCGGCCCAATATTAGCACTGGAGGAGGGCTTTGTCAACCACCCCTAGTACTTGAGTACTCGCAGGTATCTACCCTTGTGTAGGAGGTTTCCGGAGGCCAGCGACGTGCTACCCAAGTGGAATTTAACTGAGCTAGAGGCCTTCTCTAATTATGGCTTTAGGCGCCAAGCCATTACTGAACATCTACCTGCACCCATCTCCGACAAAGTGGGTAACCGCAAGACCCATGCCTTGACAATAGGGCCCCTGTTGAGTATAGTATCAATTGCAATATCACGAGGTGAAACCTTTGCCCTCTAAGGTTGATTTGCTGGTCCTTGGCCTCTTGAACAGCGGACCCATGCACGGCTACCAGCTCCACCATACCGCCAAGACCCAGGGTATCTATGCCTGGCTGAACGTGAGCCAGAGCGCCATCTACTATTCCCTGCGCAAGCTCAAGAATCAGGGCTGGGTAACAGCGAAGGCCCAACGGACCGGGAACCTTCCCGAGCGCCAGGTCTATTCCCTGACCGAGAAAGGGCACGGGCAGTTCGTCTCACTCCTGGAAAAAAACCTCGCCTCAGCCGACAAGCCTCACCTGAGACTGGGCCTGGGCATCTACTTCATGGACCAGCTCCCGCCAGGCCGGGCCATGGCACTGATAAAAAAGCGCCAGGCCGCGCTGCAGAAATGGGCTACGCAGCTACAAGGCCAGCTGGCAGCCACCAAGGCCGGTGCCGGTGACCCGCTGGCCGTCGAGACCCTCGGGCACGCCTTGAAGCACCTGGAGCTGGAGCTAGAATGGCTGGAGCACCTGGTCCAGCCGGAATGACAAGTCCGCCCCGATAAGATCGGGGCGGACTTGTTTGGTTGCGAGAAACGGTCATCCTCGGCGGGCCGACTGCCTCAGCGCGATGAGCGCTCTGCTCTTCGCCGCCGACGGGCAGCCCGGAGCCGCTTTCGTTTCTCCTTCTCCCTCTTGGTCGTGAAACGCGCTTTCTCCCGAAAAGATCGGATGATCCCCTCCAGGGCTACACCTTTCCTGAACCGGCTGAGCATGCTTTCCAGCGTCTCCTCCGGCCTGAGTTCCACGTGCATGCAGCCTTGAGGGCTCGCTGCGGACACCTGGGACAGAACGGGGGGCCAAAAGCTGGTCTCTTCACCAGGCGCCGGTGCCAGGCCGGCTTTCCATGCCGCCAGGTGTGCCCTAACGGGCTGCTCTCATTTTGCGAAAGCAATCGCTGCAGTAGACCGGGCGGTCGTCTCTCGGCCTGAACGGTACCTGGGTCTGGACACCGCACGAGGCACAGACCACCGGGTACATCTGCCGGGGCCCCTGGTCGTAGTCCGACCGCTGCGGCCGATCCCGCCTGGTTGCGCGGCAGGCCGGGCAGCGGCTGGGCGCGTTCGCATAGCCCCGGGAGGCGTAGAACTCCTGCTCCCCTGCCGTGAAAACGAAGCTGGCGCCGCATTCACGACACGTCAAGGTTTGGTCCGCGTAGCTCACCCCACTCCCCCTCCCTAAAGAAATCCGGTCTTTGCTCGGCCACTGGTGCAGCAGCGCCACCGGCCCCTGAACCAGGGGAGGGGAGATGCCTTACTGCCGGCGCCAGTCACAAAACATCAACCTTATGCGCGCATTATACACCAACCGCCGCCCTGGTGCAACACTCCCCCTAAGCTTTTCTACTATCGCTAACGCCCTAAATGTTAAATTGTCGTTGCGAGCCCGGTTGTGCAGCACGTTCCAGTCTTATGTCATGCTCTGCGAAGCATCTCACAGCGAAAGGAGAGATTCTTCGCTGAGACGAAAATGACTACTCAGAATGACAGACTCTTGAGATTGCTCCTCCAGAAACCTGGTTTCTGGGTTCAAATGAGGCAAGATTTTTGCCGCAGAGTTATCCATGCGCCGCAGTAAAATCTTGCCTCATTTGTTGTCCCGGATGTGGCCCATCCTCCCGCCCCGTTATAACGGGGCGGGAGGAACAAAAGGGTAGGAGCCCAACCGCGTTGGGCGGCTCACGGCCAGTTAGTAGTAGGACAAGATGGCATCTTGTCCTACCCTCTCCGCTCTCTGCGGTGAATGCTCTCGTTGGTTTGAGGCAAAGCTTCACTAGTAAAGAATGTGCCCCTCTACTTCGATTCCGCCTTGGCGCTGGCCCCGATACTTTACTTTGATTCTGTGTAATGTATCGGGGCTGGCCCCACAGGAGGGGCAGGTGGTCCAGTCCGGTTCCAGGGCCCGGCCGCAGTAGCGACAGGTGCCCAGGGGCGATAGCCTCAGGCCACAACGGGGGCAGAAGCCAAAGTCATCCCGAAGCCCGTAGCCACAGTTGGGGCAAGCCCGTCCTGGCTGGGTAACCGTTGGGGTCGTGGTGGGGGTCTGAACAGGCTCGGCCTCCTGGTGTCCGTGGATCATGCCGTGGCAGCCGCACATATCGTATCCTCCTTGGACCGTTGCTCTCACCCGGTCATTATGACACGGGATTGTGAACGTCTGATGAAGAACCGGTGAAGTTCACTGTCCAACTTACCCTTCAGGTTTCCGTTCTTTGCGCTTGATCTTAGCCCAGATTAGAAATTCATCATAGTCTACATTGCCCAATTTCAAAATGCTATCCAGAGTGCCCTTAGGAATTTCACTTTCTCCTATGGGCACTATGGTTACGTCATGGCCTCCCTCAGGGCGTCGTCTTTTGAGCGCTTGATGGCTTTTCTTTGACTTCCGAGCCAGTTCAAAGCCGCCGCGCAAGAGAGCATTGATGATCTCATTGCTGGAGAATAAACGCTGCTTGCTCATGTACGTGCAGCGTCCAGGGGCATTACGGTGGGACGAACAATGCTGGTGATGCCCGCTGGGAATTTGATTCTTCGCACTTCGACATTAGCAGGTTCGTACGAATAAATCCGAACTTCTTTCTCCCTCAAGACTCGATCGCATTCACCCAAGTCCCCAAGTGTGTTGAGATATACCTCTGTCGCGTCAGCCAGTTTTTCAAGTGCCTCCGTCTGATCGTGTCCGAAACTAGCCGTCCCCAATTCAAGGCACTTTGATACATAGTACTCTCCCTCAGGCTGAACCACAAAAGTCACAATTATGTACTTCATTCTCCCTCCTCCCCCCTTCGCCAAACGCCTACATTATACACCCCTGGGTTAACGACATACCTTAAAGTTTACAACATATGTTGTTGCCCGCGATGTCACATCTTGACTGCAAAGTCGGACCGAACCTGTTTGCTCCAATTAGGGAGCGCGAAGAAGCACCGTAAAAATTCCTCAAGCTTTTATGACGCTGCTTTCGTAGCCGTCAAGTCGTCTGGCTAACAACGGGGTTCTCTTCTGGCACCAATAGCGCGGGAGGCAGGCTCTTTCTCGCCATCGGCAGCTCTTACCGCGATAGCGGTCGTCTACTACCGTGGTAGCGTCAGGAGGCATAAGCCGTGGTCGTCAGGGGCAACTCCTTGAGGAAAGGGGCATAGGTGAGCCGCCCGGCGACCATAGCCTCTCGGAATGCCGCCACGTCGGCGTGCTCCCGGATGAGGGTGGTGTAAACCCCGGCCCGCTCTACCTCGCCGACGAAGAGGGCACCGACCAGGGAGTGATCGCGAAAGACCAGCTTGCGGTAGCTACCGCCTCGCCGGATGGCCTCAACCTCGTACCCCTGGCCTGGGGGCGGGTTGACCACCCCCACGGAGATGGCGGGGATGCCCGCCAGCTCCAGGGCGTTCAAGATGCCGAAGGCCCCGACGTAGGTCCGATCCCCTCCCGCCATATTCTCCCCGGCGCACCCCCCCATGGTCACGGCATTGGTCCAGATGCCGCTGACCACCGGCTCCCCGGTAACCACCTCCCGGGTCTCCGCGCAGTCCCCGGCGGCGTAGATTCCGGGGATGCTGGTCTCGAGGTGGCTATCGGTCAGGATGCCTCGGTTGAGGCCGATCCCCGCCTTCCGGGCCAGGGCGACGTTGGGCGTCACCCCCACCGCCACGACGATGAAATCGGCGGGGAGGCGCTGGCCGTTGTCCAGGAGGGCAGCTATTACCCGCGTTCCCTCGCGTGCAATCTCCCGCACGTTCCGCCCCAGGTAGAGGGCGATCCCCTCCCCTTGTAGTGCTGCCTCGAAGATGGCCGAGGCGGTCTCGTCGAACTGGAGGGGGACAAGGCGAGGGAGGAGCTCTACGATGGCCACCGAGAGCCCCACGTGCCGGAGGGCCAGGGCGGCCTTGGTGCCGATGCGCCCCCCGCCGATGACCGTTGCGGACTTTGCGCCGCTGGCTGACGCCGCGATCCCTTTGGCGTCGTCTATCCGGCGTAAGGTGAAGGCCCCATCGCCCTCCAGCCCGGGGATGAACGGTCGCGCGGGCGAGGCCCCGGTGGCGATGAGGAGCCGGTCATAGGCGATACGCTCATTCCCCTCCAGGATCGCCGTCTTTCCTGGCACGTCAATCGCCGTGACCCGCGTCCCCAGCCGCACCTCCACCTCCGGAGGGGTGGTCAATTCATCTCGGAAAAGTGCCTCCCGGCCAGCCCCGTCGTGGATCAAGGAGGGGATCAAAGGGCGATAGTAGGCAGGATAGGGCTCGTCGGAGAGGATGGTGACCTGGCCGCGAGTGTCCCTTCGG
Source organism: Ktedonobacter racemifer (assembly GCA_020723545.1). Classification (GTDB taxonomy): domain Bacteria; phylum Chloroflexota; class DTOL01; order DTOL01; family JACQYG01; genus JACQYG01. Next base: position 2,360 of record DYIS01000022.1, on the reverse strand, counting down.
CGGATGGCCCCGGCCGCGGCGTTCCCCGCTGCCCCATTGCCGACGATCAGATAGCGCATGGGCCTCACCTCCCTACTGCCGCCGCAATCGTCGTCGCCGCTCCCTGCCGCATCCCCTTGGCCCAGGCCTCGGCCTCGGTGTAGACCAGAGCCCGGGTGGGACAGGCGGCCACGCAAACTGGTGCCTCCCGGTCGGGGCAGAGATCACACTTGAGAGCGATGCGCCTCCCGTTCTGCTGCCGCCCGATGACCCCGTAGGGGCAGACCATGATGCAGGTCCAGCAGCCGATGCACCGCTCCCCCCGCTGCATCACCACCCCGCCCCGGGCCTGATCCCGCCAGATGGCGCCGCTGATGCAGGCCGCCAGGCAAGGGGCATCTTCACATTGGCGGCAGAGGATGGGCACCCCCCGCTCCTGGAAGGGCTCCACATAGAGCCGCCGATGGGGCCGGGGTGACTCGAAGATGGCAGCGAAGAGGTTTTTGGAGGCCGAATGTTCAACGGCACAGGCGATCTCGCAGGCACGGCAGCCGGTGCACTTATCCAGACGGACGTAGATCTCTTTCATAAGGCATCTCTCCTCACCCAATCCCCAGCCCTTTCCGCCGCTCTTTGATGGCCTCTATCAGCTTCCTTGCGGCGGCCACAGGGTCGGTCTCCACGATGAAATAGCCGCCAAAGATACCCTTCACATCCTGGGTAAGGACCTTGGCGACGGTGGGCCCACCCAGTACTGGCGGAACGACGCCCACGTGCACCGGGAGCCCGGCGGCCACCGCCCAGGTGCCGATGGCTACCGCCTTCTCGGTGGTCAACTCCGGGGCGGAGGCCACCACCGGGAGCCTGTCCAGGTCCACCCCCAGCTTGTTGGCCACGGCCACCGCCACATCGGCGGCGCGGGTGTTGTCCACGCAAGAACCCATGTGCAGGATGAGGGGGAGCGGTCCGCCCAGCCCCGCCGCCTGACCCACAGCGGTCAACACCGCCTTGAGGCCAGGGCCGGCGTACTCATTGGTCGCCTCCGGGGTCAGCATCCCATGCCGGGCGTAGGCCCCCGCCCCGCAGCCGGTTGCCAGGAGTAGAACGTTGGCCTTGGCCAGCTCCTTCGCCATGGTCACGAAACTCTGATCCTGAGTCACCTGGACGTTGTTGCAGCCAGCGAAGAGACAGACCCCCAGGAGATTGCCATTGACGATATTGTCAATCAGCGGCTTGAGGGGGTCCTCCTTGTTGACCAGGCTTAGGGCGCCCAGGATGGTCTCGGTAGAGAAACCGGCTACTGCGGTTTTCGCCGTGTCAAGGGGAATGTTCACCCGCTTGGGATCCCGCCGCTTGTAGGCCTCGATCCCCAGGCGGATGACCTCTTTGGCCGCCTCCCGTGCCCGCTCCTCGCTGAAGTCCACGTGGACCGCACCGGGGATCTTGGCGATGGGCATGGTGGTGATGATCTTGGTGTGGAAGCACTCGGCGGCGGTGGCCACCGCAGGCATGATGCACTGGTAGTCCACCACCATGGCGTCCAGGGCGCCGGTGAGGATTGCCATCTCCTGGCTCACCGAGTGGGTAGCCGGGGGGATGCCGTGGCGCATCAGGACCTCGTTGCCGGTGCAGCAGATGCCGACCAGGTTGACCCCCGCTTTGGCCCCGGCGGCTCGGGCCTCCTCGTCCAGTTCGTGATACACCTGGGCGATGACGTCGGAGAGGACGGGGTTGTGCCCATGGACGGCGACGTTCACCGCCTCTGCCTTGAGGACCCCCAGGTTAGCCTTGGTGACCACCGGCTTAGGCGTGCCGAAGAGGATGTCGGCCAGGTCAGTGGCCATGTGCATCCCGGCGTAGTCGGCCAGGGCGCACTTCACCCCGCCCAGGAGGACGTTCACCGGGTCGGCGTCCACGCCGTAGGTGGTGCGGTGCATGACCTCCGCGATGGCGCTGTCAATGCCGAAGGGGACGACGCCGTACTTGAGGAAAGTCTCCACCCTTCCCTTAGTCACCGTAGTAGCGGCCCAAGCCAGGGGGGCCTGACGCTCGGAGAACTCGGCCAGGGCGATCTCGGCCACCTCAGCGGCCAGCTCCGGGGTTCCCTTGCCATCGGGGGCGATCCCCAGGCGGGGGGGCACCCCCCGCAGCTTGGCCTCGTCTTTCACCGGGTAATCGGGAGCCTGGCCGTGGGCCGACTTCCAGAGGGTATGAGCCAGGTGCTTGGCGTGGCCGGAGTGGGCGGCAGTGCCTCCGGCGATCATACGGGCCAGGTTACGGGCCACGATGGTATCGGCGCTGGCCCCGCAGTTCCCCGCCTGAGGCCCCTCGCCGAAGGGGTCAATGCGGCAGGGGCCCTGAAGGCACATACGACAGCAGGT
>DYIS01000021.1 GCA_020723545.1 Ktedonobacter racemifer | reverse complement strand
ATACTGCGGCGTCGTCGGATGCCTCCATGTTCACCAGCAGGTTGTGCCAGTGGTCTATCGCCCTTCCTCCATCCATTCCACACATTTCAGTATAGAGCCGGATAGGCAAGGAGTCCTGGATCAGGCCTTCGCGGTACAGCCACATCAACCGCTCTTCAAACCAGCGGAGCAAAACCATTTCTAGTAGAGTTTCCCCAGCCATGCTCGATCGTACACGGCTCCGGTGCCCTCCCCACGGTTTCTCAGCAAATCGGTTCGCCCCGTAACAGACGCTCGACTTCCTCCGCCCGAGGCATCGAGGGCTCCGCGCCCATGACGGTGACGGCCCGGGCGCCCGCCGCGTTCGCGTACCGCACGGCCTCAACCGGGCTCATGCCGCGCGCCAGCGCTACCGCCAGCCCTCCACAGAACGCATCACCAGCGGCGGTCGTGTCCACAACGGACACCTTATAGGCCGGCACCTCCACTTCCCCTTCCGATCCGACCATGAACGCCCCTCGCGCTCCTAAGGTCAGGATGACCCGATCGAACCCTATCTCCCGCAAACAGTGGGCCGCGACCCGGACGCCAGCCTCATTATCGGTGGGGATACCGGTGAGCTGCGCCGCCTCAACTTCGTTCGGGACAAGGACATCGACCAGCCAGTTGACATCGGCCGGTAAGAGGCGAGCAGGCGCGGGGTTGAGGATGACCAGGACATCTGAGGTACGGGCGATCTCGGCAGCGTGGAAAGAGGCCTCCATCGGGACCTCTAGCTGCAACAGGAGAACGTCAGTTGCCCGGATGGCCTCGCGGGCGGCCTCCACATCGGCAACCGAGAGGCGGGTGTTGGCGCGGGGGATGAGGATGATGCTGTTGTCGCCATCGGCATCGATCACCGGTGTCCCGACCCCGGTGCCGACCTCCGGATCCCGCACCACGAAATCCGCATGGATCCCCTCGCGCACCACAGCCTGCATGAACAGATCACCGAATAAATCGGTCCCCATGCGGCCGATCATGTAGACCTCGGCTCCCATGCGCGCTGCCGCCACGGCCTGATTGAACCCCTTACCGCCGACGAACATCCCGAAATCAGTCCCAATCAGCGTTTCCCCTTTCATCGGCCGGCGCGGGGCTTTCACCACCAGGTCCATGACAAAACTGCCGACTACGATAACCCGCGGCTTATCGCCTTCCATTAGATGATCCCCTCCCGTGAATTATAACCCAGATGGGTTTGTCCGATCTGACCAAACATCCGAAGGTTGTTCCTTGCTGTGCTTATGATGGCCGTCTGGTTCATGGGGGCGGCTGGACTAGTTCGAGGGAGATACCGTCCGGGTCGAGGAGGCAGATAGTGTAGCCGCCTTTGTTCACCCCTTCGGTAATGAAGTTGAGGGATTCGGATTTAAACTTAACGTCGAGGGCTTTGAGGCGCTCAAACTCGGCATGGATATCATCCACCATGAAGGCCCAGTGGCCGACGCCAGGGCTGTTGGTCTGGAGCGGGATGACCGGCCCACAGAGACATTCGCATTCGACCAGTTCGATGTGGTATCGGGAAAGCGAGATGGTCATGCCGGGGATGCGCAGCTGGGCCACCTTGAGCCGGGCGTTCCGGCAGCCGACCAGGCGGCGGGTATACTCATTGTCCTGCATCTGCCCACGCACGTACACCTGCCCTAACACCTTGGTTACCACTCTGCCAACCACTACAGTTTGCTCACGGTGAGCGACACATGCCAGAAGCCGAGAATTATGGCAACACCTCAGGACCTGTTTCTCCATCCGCACCAACGCCTCTCGAGGGATTGCTCGCCCAGGATCGCGCTTCACCCCCCACCCCCAGGATGTCCTCAACCAGCGGGTAGCGCGAACTTGGGTGGGATCATCACGTAATGGATGATTGTCTTGTCCAGTCAAGGATCGATGGGAGAGCGCTGGACATAGTCCTCAGCTCAGCAGATTATAAAGAAGATCCCTCATGCCCCTCCTGGCCGCACCACCCCGATCGTAAGCAACAGATTGGCATATAGCTGGTCTTCGCCGGTGGCAATCACCACAGCGGTTTGCGGGGTGTTCACCACATCGTAGAAATCAAAACTCGGGAGCAACTGGATCTCGACCCCAGGCGGGAGCCATTTCCGGAACTCGGCCACAATCGGGGGTTCGGCCCCGGAGTCCATACGCATGGCATAGGCTGCTTCAACCGGGATGGCGTCCAGCAAAACTTTCAGCACCTCCGCAACGGAGAGCCGCCCTGGCGCCAGATTCAGGTAGATCCGTCGGGTGTGAGGCGGAGCGCCAGTGGCCACGGGATAGTTGGCATCGGCGAGCAGGACCCGGCTGCCGTGGCCAGCCTGGGCCAGGACGGACAGCAACTCGGGGTGCAGAAGGCGATATTTGAGCATGAGCAGGCCCCTATAGGTTAAGATTCAACCGTGGGCCACTGGCCCCTTCTATTCAGGGTCCTGAACTCGAAGGCGTCCAAGGGTGCCGCCCGGGTGGAGCCGCAGGAAATCGACCGCCGTGAAACCTCGCGCAACTGAAACGGCCATGGCCAGAGCATCGCCCAGGGCCAGCATGGCGATGGTGCTGGAGGTCGGCGCCAGCCCCCTGGGATCAGCCTCCCTGGTGACGCCCAGATTCAGCACCACCGTGCTGGCTTCGGCTAGCGGGGAGTCCAGCCGGCTGGTCATGGCGATGATCGGGGCGCCTATCTCCCGCAGGACCACGAGGAGGTTGATGATCTCATCGGAAGCGCCGGAGTGGGAGAGTACCATGACCACATCATCGGCCGTCACCATGCCTGAGTCGCCGTGAAGGGCTTCGGCTGCGTGCATGAAGAAGGCCGGCGTGCCGGTGCTGGCCAGCGTGGCGGCCAGTTTGCGGGCAATATGCCCCGACTTGCCGATCCCGGTCACGACGACCCGGCCCTTGCACGTCAGGATCAGCTCGGCTGCCCGTTCGAACTCCGGCCCAAGCCGAGCGGTGAGGTTCGCGACCGCCTGGGCCTCTTGCTCCAGGACACGGCGGGCGACTTCTTGGATGGTCTGGCGGGTTTGCATATCCATTCACCACTTACAGCTCAAAACTGACTCTATATGTCCCGCCTGCAGTGAGATGAATGCGGCGCAAGCCGACTCCCTCGATCATGACAGTGAGATCACGGGTGCGGTCTAATTCCTCCCGGATGGTCAAATACCCCCCCCTTCCATCGACCGGACAATCATGAACACGGCAGCCGTCAATGCCGAAGGCCCGATTCCGGGTCAGGTCGACATAGAGACCGCCGAAGTGGTTTTCCACCAAGGCGCTTCCAGCTAGAGCACCGCCTGAATCCCAGCCGAAATCGGAGCGCAGTGAGGTCTTATCCACCCCAGTATGGGCGAAATTCTCCGGGCCGATGCCAGCGGGATACTTGTCCCATATGTACGGGCGCGGGTCATTGGGCGAGAACACCCCGATTTTCGATGAGAGATTGCTCGTGGCCGAGCATGAGATCGCTGACATACATCTCCTCCTTACCAGTAAAAGAAAGCTGTCTGTTATCTGCCATCTATATGGTTAGCCCTTGATCCCCGTCATGGTGATACCCTGGACGAAGTAACGCTGGAGCACCAGGAAGACGATGATGAGATCCATATCGTTCTGCGCTTGGACCTCGCGCAATCCTTCGGCGGAATAATCCCGATAGGCATCTACGTCCTGGAAGAAGGTGATCCTCGGGAAGGACGGGCTCATCCTGACATCCAAGCTCAGGTCGTTCAGGGCAATGGCGTCGGTCTTCGGGATAAATTCACCATCCTGGCCTGGGAAGAACCACCGGCATCCCAACATCTCAAGGAAGTGGTACACGCCGTTGAGCACACCCTTTGTGCTGGTGCTTGTAATGATAATGTTCGCACCTTCGCGCTGGATCGCAAACCCGTTCTCACCAAGCTTTTCGACATCGCTGACAAACTTCGCGAAGTCGCAGCCGACTTTAATGGCGCGTTGCTGAGCCTCTGTCTTGACCTGAATATCCCGCCCAGTTATAAGGCTTAAGTACTTCCTCAGCTCGGAGACGGCGAAGTCCTCTATAACTGTGGTGTTCCTCGGCTTTACGATGCAGTAACTATCGAACCCCAACCTCATTGCTTCTTCCCGCCTGATGCTCATTACACCCCGCATTTTCTTAGCGCGCATAAGTGCTGGGTCAAGACTTCCGAAGAAGTCTGCAAGAGTTAACCCAGCGGTTATGCGCGCCAAGCGCATTTTTATCCCCTGACTGTCTAAACGGTATGAAACTGTGGTCTCCAAGGCGCTCCAGGGCCTGTTTGAGCCTGTCTGTCATAGTAACAAGACAGTCAGGGGTCGAGACCTCTAAATGGTGCCAGGTAGCCGATGTATGTATACTATGTATCTGCGGTGTGGATCGAGAACATCCCTGATCAGGTCGCCAAGCAAGTTGAGGCCCAATACAGTCACTAGAATAGCTAGCCCAGGGAAAATGTTCATCCACCAGGAGGTGAAAATATAGGTTCGGCCGTCCGAAATCATGGACCCCCAAGTTGGTATCGCGGGCTCCACGCCCAGGCCGAGGAAGGTCAGGCTGGCTTCGGCAATGATTTGGCCGGGCACGGCAAACATAGCCAACATGAGCAACGGGGTGATCGCGTTCGGCAGGATATGCCGAAAAATAATAGCAAAATCACGAGCGCCGATGGCGCGCGCCGCCTCGATGTACTCTTTCTCTTTGATTGAGAGCACACTCCCGCGTATCACCCTCGCATAGGTCATCCAGCCGTTTACGCCTAACGCTACGATGATGTTGAACAGCCCACTGCCCAACACAAACATTAGGGAGATGCACAGCAAGACAAAGGGAAAGGCCAACTGGATATCGGCCATGCGCATGATAAAGATGTCTGCCCTGCCGCCGTAGTAACCGGAGATCAATCCCAGGACGCAGCCGATGGTGGCGGTGACGGTGGCTACAACCAGGAGGGCGGCGCTGATCAGGTAACTCATGTCGTGTCGGATTGCCTTAAGTTTCATGTTGTGCTCACCTCAGCCAACAACATAGCTCCGCCAAGGTGGTGCCATATGATAGACACTTCACTGGGTGCAAGTGGTTTGACAAGGTTCAGGTTCCCCGAAGCAATTTGGTCGGAGATAAAGAGAACCTGAGTCATCCACCCGCGCGCAGAATCTCTGCAACCTGCCGCGTCCCTTCAGCATCCAAGGGGCGCATCGGCGCCGCTGGCGGACCTACCTCGATGCCTATCAAGTTCAGCGCGCATTTCAAGCCAACAATGATTCCGGTTTGGTGAGAAGCATGAACTACATCGTAAATACGCGTCAGCGCGATCACCTGTGTCTGGTAGCGAATGCTGGTTGCCCAGTCGCCAGCAATGGCAGCATCGTAGGCTGCCACGAGGTCTCGCGCGGCGATGTTACCAATTGAAGGTACCGCACCCTGCGCGCCGATGAGAATGGCAACGTCCGTCAAATGGTCCGATCCCAGGAACATTCGGAAATCTTGCCCATTGGCGCGGAGAGCGAGGAGCGCTTGGCGAAACTCGGTAACATTGCCAGCTGAATCTTTCAGACCGACAATCTGGGGATAGCGCGCCAGTTGCAAGTAGGTGTCCAGGGTCATTCCCACTTTTGTGTTCTGGGGAATATTGTAGAGCAAGAGAGGGAGAGGTGTGGCTTGAGCAATGGCCTGGATATGGTCAACAATCTCGCGCTGACTGGGCGGGTAATAGTAAGGCGTTGTCGCCACTACAACGTCTACCCCCAACTCAGCCGCCCATCGAGCGCGAGCGACAGCCAAAGTAGTGGTGGGGGCGATGGCGCCGGCCAGGATGGGCACCCGCCGCCGGGCTGCTTCCACACTGTAACGCACCAGGTTTCGCCATTGGATATCGTCCAGGGCCGCCACCTCGCCAGTCGTTCCGGCGATAAAGATGCCATGCGCGCCTTGATCAATGATGAAATTGACCAGAGCGTGCACGCCTTTTTCGCTGACTGTGTAACTATCCCGCTCCAATGGAGTGACCATTGGTGGAATGATGCCGCGCAAGCGCGATCGGTCAAATGCTTGCGAAAGGTTGTTTTCCACGCTTTCTCCTTGCTAGTATCAAATTAAGCTTGGCGCACGGTTATCAGCTTTTTAGCCAGCGGGACAAGTGGCAGGATCCACACCACCAAAGTCAGCGTTCCCAATATAGCCGCAACTGGACGGCTGAAGAAAAGAGTGAGATCGCCTTCGCTTTTTATGAGACTGATCATAAAGCTTTGTTCCAGGAGCGGACCGAGAACGAGCGCCAGGACAATCGGCGCGACTGGGAAACCGTTGGCTTCCAGGAGGAATCCCAAGAGCCCCATGACCAGCATCAAGCCCACGTCGAAGAGATCGTTGTTGATCGCATATGCACCTACGATGCACATCAGGAGGATGATCGGCATCAGAACATTGCGCGGCACGCGGAGGAGATGGCTGCTGGCGCGGATCGCCGCGAAGCCAAAGGGGACCATCAACAGGTTCACCAGAATGAAGGTGATATAGATGGCGACGAGAATGTTGGTATAGTCGTGCAAAATCGCGGGACCCGGGCGCAGCCCTTTCAGCATCAGAATGCCGATAACGACGGCGGTGAACGCGTCTCCCGGAATGCCGAAGACGAGGGTGGGAATCCATTCGGCGGCGAGATCGGAGTTGTTGGCTACCCCCGCCTCCACGATGACCTCCATCGAACCCTTGCCGAATTTCTCTGGTTCTTTGGAGAAGCGTTTGCAGACCCCGTAGGCCAGCCACGCTCCAATATCTGCGCCGGCACCCGGCAACACTCCAGTGATCAGCCCAACGATTCCTCCGCGCAGAGCATTGAGCCGGTAGCGCCAGACCGTGCCGATTGCCGGAAGAAAGGATGCGCCTTTTTCTAACTCGGCGTAGGCAAGGTGCATTTGTCCCCTGAGGACAATTCGCAGCACCTCGCTGACCCCAAAGAGACCGATCATCGCGGGGATGAAACTGATGCCGCCCAGTAGGTTGGGATTGCCGAACGTAAAACGCTGAAAGCCCAGGGTGATGTCAATTCCCACCGTAGACAAAAAGAGCCCAAGTATGACGGCAACTAGTCCTTTGATTGGCGATGCGGTAGCGATAAAAGCCGTTGTGCTCAGCCCCAGGAGCGCTAGCCAGAAAAACTCGTAACTGCTGAACGTCAGGGCGAACTCGGCGAGTGCCGACGCGCCCACGATCAACACAATTGCCCCCATCAGGCCTCCCAATGCAGAGGCGATGACATCCACCCCCAGTACCAGGCGCGCTTGTCCTTGCTGGCTGAGCGCGTGCGAGTCGTCCGTATAGGCAGCCGAGGCAGGCGTCCCAGGCATGCGGATCAAAGCGCCCGGAATGTCTCCGGCAAAAATGCCCATCGCCTGCAAGGTGACAATCGCCGCGAGCGCGGGCACAGGGTCAAGGAAGAAAGCAAAGGGGACGAAAAGGGCTACCGCCATCGTAACGGTCAAACCAGGCATAGCCCCGATAAACAAGCCGTAAAAGGTAGCAAGGAGGATGACGGCGATCACCATGGGATCGGCAAGAGAGGCAAGGCTTTGCAGGATGATGTCAAGCATTACAGCCAATACTTGAGTAGCCCGCTGGGCAAGGGAACATGCAGGATACGATTAAAGAGGATGTAGATTGCTAAAGTCAGGCCAATGCCCAGCACGATGCTCCAGCGCAGAGATACCCCTGTTCTGAACATCAGAGCGATCAAGATAATGATCGCCATCGGGATGAAGCCCAATGTGTCTGCCAACAGGATGTAGAAGATAACTGCCAGGACGACGAGCAGGGCATTGATCTTTTCTCGACTGGGATGGTCAGAAAGAGGGGGCTTCCAGGCCCAGGCGCGCTTCACCACCGCGTTGCCTGCAACCCCCAATCCGGAGAGCACAAAGAGTACGCCCAGCAACTGTGGAAAAAGCCCCGGCCCCGGATAGCCCCCCGCGAGATTTGGGAAGGTCCGGGCTTCAAGAAAGATGCATGCGCCAGCGATGGCAATGATACTTCCAAGAAGCACGTCCCAGGTTCCCAAATGCGCCTCCTACTTGATAAAGCCGCCCGCCTTCAAGAGTTTCCCATTGGTTTCCTGTTGCTCCTCCAGGAACTTGACAAAGTCCTTGGAGCCCTTGTAATCGAGCCAGAAACCACTGGTCTTGATAAAGTCGGTGAACTCTGGGGACTTGACGGCTTTCTCTACGGCCTTGTCCAGGATGTCAATGATGTGGTCTGGCGTTCTGGCGGGCGCAGCAATACCTGCCCAACCACCGATAGCAAAGTCGTGCCCCAATTCTTTGAGGGTTGGAACATCGGGGAGGGCATCCCACCGCTTGTCTGCCATCACAGCCAGGATACGTGCTTTCCCTGCCTGTACCATCGGCAGCGATTCTGCAGGACTACAAGTGCAGATGTCCACGCCCCCAGCGGCTAACTCAGCGAGGGCAGGCGCCGCCCCGGCGCTGGGAACCCATTTGACAGCATCGGGGCTAAGCCCCGCCGCCATTAGCCAGCCGACTCGCGCCAGGTCCCAGACGCCGCCTGCCGCGGTGCCAGACGCCTTCAGTTTGCCTGGATTGGCTTTAACGTACTCCATCAGTTCCTTGTAGTCCTTCCAGGGAGCATCGGCGCGAACGGTGATGCCGGCGCGATTGTTGATGAGCAGGGCAATGGGCTTGTAGTCCTTGTAGGTCAGGCTCGTGGTACCCAACCAGTTCATCATCGTCACCTCAATGGTGATCATCCCGAGCGTGTAGCCATCAGGGTCTGCCGTCGCCGTTGCCGTATGCCCGACGACACCACCACCACCGGTGCGATTGACCACCCCCATCGGCTGTTTCAGGTCCTTCTCCACGACAGCGGCAAGCGCGCGCGCCGTACGGTCAGTGCCGCCGCCGGCCCCCCACGGCACATTGATCGTTATGCCCTTGCCTGGATAAGCCGGCGTGGGCGGGGCGCAAGCCATCACCAGCCCAAGCAGCAGAACGACGATGCCCAGCGAGCAGAGCGCTGCGCGAGCAACTCTCGACTTGTTCATCACACACCTCCATAATGTTTGTTCGACCGGGGCTTGCCATAACCAATGTTCAGTAAGGAGCGCGCTCCACGGCCATTACAAAACTAGACGCAACCCTGCTTTGTCTTGTGGACCACCTCCCTTACATGCGCACGCGCGAATAGCGCACGCCACAACAATGCCAGATAACTTCATGCCTCACCTCGCTGGTGCTGTGGCGGAGCCGCGGATGATCAGCTCGGGTTGCAGGACGATTGTCTTAACGGGTTCCTGAGAACCCTCCCGCAGCCGACGGAACAGCAGACGTGCCGCCTCAGCACCGATCTGATACGTGGGCTGGCGCACCGCCGTCAGGGGTGGCACCAGCAGGGGTAGCCAGGGCATATCGTCAAAGCCGATGACGGAGATATCGCGGGGGATGCGCAGGCCACGCTCGTGAATGGCCTGGAGCGTGCCCATGGTCATCAGATTATTGACGGCGAAGATGGCCGTGGGGCGAGGGTCAAGGCCAAGGAGCTCGCTTGCGGCCCCATAGCCGCCCGATTCCTTGAAGTTCCCCGTGCGGATGATGGTCTCATCCACAGGAATCTCGCGCTCTCGCAGGGCCTTCTCGTAGCCCTGGCGCCGCTCCAGCCCCACCGAGACGTGTAGGGGTGCGCCCACCAGGCCGATGCGCCGATGTCCCAGGCCGATGAGGTGCACTGTGGCCTGATAAGCCCCGGCAACATTATCCAGGGTAACGGAGTCCGTGGCCAGCCCGGGCACCTTGCGATCAACCATCACCACCGGGATGTGGCGGTTGAGGAGAGGGGTGCAACAGTCCCCGCTGGTGGGGACGATAATGACGCCGGCCACACGCTCCGTGGATAGGACATCAACGTAGAGCTGCTCCTTCTGCGGATCTTCATCGGAGTTGCACAGGAGGACGGTGTACTGGTTCGCGTAGGCCACGTCCTCAACAGCGCGTACGAGGGCGGTGAAGAAGGGGTTCTGGATGTCGGAGATGATGAGGCCGATGACCCGGGCACTCTGGTTGCGCATGTTACGGGCGATGCCACTGGGCCGATAGTCCAGCTCGGTCATGGCTTGCAGGACCCGCTCGCGCAGGTGGGGCTTGACCCGCGGATTCTGGTTGAGGACGCGGGAGACCGTGGCAACGGAGACGCCCGCCCGGGCCGCAACGTCTTTGATACGCATTCTTTACCGGTAAAGAAAATGGAATCGGTTACTTGGAACTGATTACATTGTAACCGATTTCTATTTCGTTGTCAAGAGGAATCGTGTGCAGGGTGTTGAACGAAGATCGCAAAACTGGTTTGAATGCGGTATAATGGGGCATCTTGTTCAGGAGGCTATCTCCATGCCACAACGCTTCAGAAAGACCTTCAAGCAGAGCTTTTTCGGCGACGTCATCTACTCAATGGCTATCCCAGAGGACCATTTCTTGGGTCCAATCGGATAGAGTGATCAACTGGGAGCAGTTCACTCTTCTCCTCATTGAAGCCTACAAGGGCAAGGCTGAGCGCGGGGAAGTGCCCTACCAGCCCATCATGATTCTCAAGATGCTTCTGCTCTCCTATCTGTACGACATCTCCGAACGCCGCACGGAGGATTTCTGCAACTACTACCTGCCAGCCAAAGCCTTCATCGGCCTCGGCATTACCGACCGGGCGCCCGATCACAGCACATTAACCGCATTCAAGGTGCGCCTGCTTGAGCACAAGGGACTGCAGGATTACGAGAAGCTTTTCGACAGCATCATCCGGCAAGCCCAGGCAGCCGGTATCCAGTTCGGCGACGTTCAAGTGGTCGACGCCGTGCATACCGTTGCCAATGTCAACAACGAGAAAGACCGCAAGCGCCTTGAACAAGGGAAGCCATCAGCGGATCCCGATGCCACGGTCGTGACCAAGGGGAGGCGCACGGTGACGGAGCCCGATGGGACGACGCACAAGGAAGAGGTCAAGTATCTGGGCTACAAGGCCCACGTCAGCCTGGATGCAGAGACCGGGATTGTCACCAGCATCAAACCGACGATTGGTGAGTCGGCTGACAACAAGCAGATGCCCGACCTGATCAAACATGATGCCAAGATGGGTGTTCCAGCCGACACCTATGCCGGCAACAAGGGCTATGATGACGGCGAGTTATATACCCTTGCTGTGGCACCTTGGCAAGCACTCGGCTTTGCGGCTGAACGACAGGCGGACAACCAAGAAAGATGACAGCAAAGAGATCTGGCTGAAGCCCTTGGCTGACCCTTTCTACAGAGCAGGATTGAAAGTGCGGTTTCGCATTGAGCGTAAATTTGGCGAGGGCAAGGCGTGGCATGGGTTTGGCCGCTGCCATTATCGTGGTCTGGTGCAATACAAGATCCAGTCGTTTCTCACATTCATGGTCTTGAATCTGAAGCGCATGGTCAACATCTTAACCGGCGTGCGCTTCCGGCCCATTGCCAAGGTCCTGGTAGAGGGCTAAGGCCGTACCGCGCCCTTCGGAGTCTCGTGGGCCATTCGAAGAGGTGTAGGCAGGCCGATCCAGGCCCCCAGAGGCTTAAGAACGCCGTTTTGAGCTTCCCAAATGACACGTTACGCCTCAGATGACCCCCACAATCACCTTTCTGACCGTGAAACCGTCTTACCACCTCCTAAAACAGCCTTCGTTCCACATCCTCCCCTCCCGCGCCACCAGGCCCGGGTTCATCGTAACGCCGGAGACGATGCCCAGTTCCAGGGCCTTTTTCACTGTATCCAGGTTCGCCGTGTCTACCAGAAGCCTCATGCCGCTTCCTCCAATCCCCGGCCTACCTGCTTGATGAGAACGTCCTCCAGGGTGGGCTCGCTCTTGTTCCGGGAAATGATGCGGGAGCCGATGGCTTCCGTTAGAAAAGCCCAGGGATCTTCAAGCCCCCGGTCACGGCGCTGAGCCGCTGGGTGGCCAGGGCGTGGGTCTTGTCCACCGCCTCATTCACCGCGGCCATGACCAGATCCTCCAGCATTCCGATGTCGTTGGGATCCACCGCCTCGGGGCTGATCTTCACCGATTGCACTTTCTGGTGCCCGGTCATGACGATGGTCACCGCCCCGCCCCCGGCCGAGGCCTCGATGGTCTCGTTGGCCAAGTCCTCCTGGGTCTTCACGAGCCTCTGCTGCATCTGCTGCAGCATCTTCAAGTTGCCGATCATTCCCCGACCTCCATCTTACGAATTAACGTTTCGAAAGTAATCCACCGTCCGCTTCAATCCCACTTCCAGGGCGACCTGGGGTTCCCATCCCAGCTCCCGGCGGGCCCGGTTGCAATCCAGGTACGACAGGCGCAGATCGCCCAGGCGTTTCGGCCCAAATCGGGGCTTGACACTTGTCCCAATGATACGGGACAGGGCCTGAAATAGCTCATTGACCGACGTCCCCTGGCCGGTGCCGATATTGTAGGCGCGATTCCGTCCTTTGGTCAATGCCAGCAGGTTCGCCCGGACCGCATCCCCCACGAAGAGGTAGTCCTTGCGCTGCTCGCCGTCCCAGTGGATCTCCGGGGTCCCTCCGTCCAACAGGATTCGGGAGAAGATCGCCACCACCCCCGCCTCGCCAAAGGGGTCCTGGCGAGGCCCATAGATGTTAGCATAGCGCAGGATCGTGTGCTCCAGGCCATAGTCCTGGGCGAAGTACCGCAGGTAGTGCTCGCCGGCCATCTTGGCGATGGCATAGGGCGACCCGGGCCGAAGCACGTGATTTTCCTTGACCGGCAGCCGTCGGGGCTCCCCGTATACGGCGCCTCCCGAGGAGGCGAAGATGACCTTCTTCACGCCGTATTTCACACAAGCGCCCAGCACGTTCAGGAGCCCCACCACGTTCTGCTGCGCGTCGAAGATCGGGTCATCGGTGGAGACCTTCACGCTGGCCTGGGCGGCATGATGGCTCACCAGGTCAGGCCCTTCGGCGGCAAAAACGCTCCCCAGTTCCGGCGATGCCACGTCCAGCTCATAGAAGGCTGCTGCCGGGTTGAGATTGCTCTTCTTCCCGGTAGACAGGTTGTCCACCACCGCCACCTGATGGCCTGCCAATAGGTAACCGTCCACCACGTGGGAACCGATGAATCCGGCACCGCCGGTTACCAAGATCTTCACTGATTTAAGCTCCTCATAATCAGATTTGTACAGCCCCCATGTCGATCAAGGGGAAGGTCTTCTCCATGATCATGCCGCACCCCCTGGCGCCTCGATCTTTTCCAGCTCCCGATTGAACAAGCGGACCAGCCCATCCAGGCGTTCCGCGGTCAAGGCACCCCGCATGCTGGGGGTTTCCAGCAAGCGCCCCGGGGCGCGGAGGCTCGAGTAATCGAACCCACAGCGTTTTTTGATCCGCACCTTCAGCCGATAGATATCCTGGCCCAGCCGGTCCAGGTCACCATCGGTTACGGCGATGCCGATGGACTTCAAGGCTGTTCTAATAGTAGGCCGGTCGTAGACCTTCCGGGCAAAAAGACAGATGCAGAGCGAGGTCAGGACGCAACGCTCCTCTTCCTCTCGGATGAGACCCTGGACTATCTCCTCGTCGCTCAGCTCCCCGGCCTTCTGGTCTATGGCGTAGCCGGCATTATCCAGGTGCGAGTGCCGGGCCCCTATCATTTGACCCAGGAGGTTGGCGTACCCGGTGTGATAGCCGGCCGCCGCGTTTCCCCCCAGGAAGGCGGCGAACTCCCGACCACCGTAGCGCCCCGCCGCCGCCTGCGCTCCTTCGGCCAAGGCTCGCGCCAGCTCCGATCTGCCGGTGGCGATCACGTCGATGGCTCGAAGGTAACCCTCCACCTCCCCAAAGGCCAGCTTCGCGCCCAGTTCCTTTGAGCTAATGAGCCCTTTTTGCATGGCTTCGGTGGCCCAGCCCAGGGTGACACCGGTGGCGATGGCGTCCAACCCCTGGTCGTCCAGGCGGTGGATCAGGTGCAGGATCTCGGCCCGGCCACCGATGCTCAGGAAGGCCCCCAGGGCGTAGATCAACTCGTAATCGTAGCCCACAAAAGATGACTCGAACTCATAGCCCTTGCCGAACTGGTGGCGCAAAAGGGCGATGTGGATGCAGCCGATGGGACAGCCCGAGCAAGACAGCTTGCGCATCAGGTCGTTCTGGGCGAAGGCCTCGCCGCTGATGGCCTCCGCTGCCTCGAACTGCCCCTCCTGGAAGTTCCTGGTGGGGAGGGCCCCCAGGGCGTTCAAGGGCAAGACGTTCTCCGGCGTGCCCAGGTCGTGATACTTCTCCATCAAAGAGGTCTCGGTGACGCGCTTGTACACCTGGACGTAGACCCTGTTGTATTCCGGGAAGTTCCGGATCGCCACGTCTGCGTCCCCGGAGATGTAGATACCCTTTAACATTTTGGCGCCGAAGGCCGCCCCCAGGCCCAGGCGCCCGAAATGCCGGTAGGTCTCGATGTTGACGTTGGCGTAGCGCACCAGGTTTTCGCCGGCCGGGCCGATGCGCATGATGCTGCGGTGGCCTCGGCCCGGCTCGATATCCCGGAGCAGGCGGCCCGTCTCCTCGGCGCCCAGGCCCCAAAGGGTCTGGGCAGGTTTGAACCGCACCTCGTTAGAGTCTATGTACAGGTATACTGGCTGGGCCGCCCGGCCAGTGATCACCAGGGCGTCGTAACCAGCATAGCGCATGGCCAGGGCGATGCGACCGCCAGCGTGGCTCTCCCCCAGGTTGCCGGTCAGGGGCGACCTGAACATGGCCACGGCCTTGGTCACCGCCGGGAAGATGGTAGAAAGAGGCCCAATGGCGAACACGATGGGTTGGCCGGGGTCGAAGACGCCCTTGCTGTAATCGATGGTCTCCGATAGAAGCACCGTGGCCGCCCCGGCTCCGCCCAGGTACGGGTAGAGGTCCTCCCTCCGGGCCACCCGAACCTTTTGGGCTGAGAGGTCAATATAGAGGACCTTCAGGTAATTCTCATGCAGCATCAGGAGGTCACCGCCATTTCCAGGCAACCGTGGGGACAGTAGACTACGCAGAGGCCACAATGACGGCAGACGATGGGGGTGCGCTGGATCCCATCCCAGTACACCACCTGCACCGGGCAGGCCGGCACGCACTGCTCGCAGCCAATGCATTTTTCTTTGACCAAGAGCGCTCCACCGCCTCGCCGCTGGACCAGGGCGTCGGCGGGGCAGGCGCGGACACAAGGGGCATCCACGCAGGCCCGGCAGATATCAGCCACGAAGCGCCCCTGGATGCCGCCCTGGGTCTTGACCTGCATCGCGCTGTGCTTGGGAGAGTAGCTGCGGTAGTTATACCGGGCACAGGCCAGCATGCACGAGTAACAGCCAATGCACTTGGCCATCCCCAGCGCTTGGAGGATCTTCGGCATATTGTCGACTCGTTCCTGCCAGTTCCTTCGCCATCGCCGGTGGCGAAAGTCGACGATCTGGCTTTCTTTACTAGGAAAGCAAGCAACTATCTGGCCTATTGTAACAATTCGCTGGCCATAGTTCAACTGGTTGGCGGTCAAGACAAAGGCACCAAGCGGAATATCAGGGCATCGTCTCAACCATGCCTGGTGCGCCGGCGCCTGAGGGATTCGATCTTCTCGACCGCCAGGCCGATGGCGCCAGAATCATCGTGTCTGACACGACCTCGCACCAGGTAGGGGCCCGGACCACGCAGCAGGCCCTGATAGGCCCGGTACGTTTCTGGAGCTAGGGTAACCTCGATAGTGCCCTCCAGATCTTCTAACGTCAGGTGGAGCATGACCTGGCCGCTGCCAGTGGTCTGGTGGTGGGCCAGGGCTCGGACCCCGGCCACGAGCAAGCTTTCCCCCACATGCTCGGCCAGGCGTGAGCTGGGCACCACATGACGCTTCTCCAGTTCCGCCGCGTAGAACTCCAGCGGGTGGACGCTCACCCCCAGGCCCAACAGCTCTTCTTCAATGGCTATTTTCTCTGATAGAGAGTACTCCGGCAGGGGCGGCTGGGCTTGGTCGAAGGCCTCCAGGGCCATCATCAGTTGCTGTTTGGTAGGCGCACCCTTTTTCTTTCCAGCCCCTGGCTCCCACAAGCTTTTCTTTACTAGTAAAGAACGGCTGGGGCCCAGGCCATCCGCCGCCCCAACCCTGACCAGGTCGGCCATCTCCAGCGGGC
>DYIS01000020.1:4624-16495 GCA_020723545.1 Ktedonobacter racemifer | reverse complement strand
CCTCCTTGGTCTATCATACCACAACCAGATATATTAATCAACATTTAAGGGACTACCTACTAGGTAACCGACCATTCCCTTCCCCTCTCCCTGCCGGGGAGAGGGGAAGGGGTGATGGTCGGCACGCGCTACTTGTACGCGTCCTTCGCGGCCCTCTCGATCGTGGTCAGGACGTTGTCGAGGTTGGCCGGGTTCTGGACGTAGTCGAGGGTGCCCTTCCAGAAGGCGCTGTTGACCGCTTCGGGCATCAGGTCGGAGGCATCGAAGCGGACGGCACTGGCCCTGGCGAGCATGTCGGCAATCTGCTGGGTGAGCAGGTCGGGGTAGACGCTGGGCGGCACGGTCTTGTTGGCCGACAGGAAGCCGCCGCGCTTGGCCCAGATCGACTGGGCATCAGCAGTCGTCAGGTATTTGATCAGCGCCCGGGACTGCGGCGTATCCCTGAACATCCCGAACAGGTCACCGGCCACCAACAGCGGGTTGCCCTTGGCGGAGTCAATGGGTGGGAAGGGGAAGAAGTTGAAGTCTTCACCGGACTTCAGTTTGGGGTACTGTTTCTGGATGAAGTCGGTGATGAAGCTGGCCTGGCGGTGCATGTAGCAGCCGGGTGGGTCGGTGAACATGGGGAAGGGCGACTGGCCAAAGTTGGTGGACAACACCCCCTGCTTGCCACCGAAGACGTACTTGTCGTTGGCGACGATCTTGCCCCAGGTGGTCCAGCCATTCTTCACCGCTGGATCGGTCCACGGGATCTGGTGCTTCCACCACTTGTCGTAGGTGTCCACGCCAGCCGTGCGGAGCATGATGTCCTCGATCCAGTCGGTGGCTGGCCAGCCACTAGCTGCGCCGCTTTCCAGGCCAATGCACCACGGCGCCTTGCCGGTGGCGGCGATCTTCGCGGTCAAGGCCATCAACTCGTCCCACGTCTTGGGCACCTCGTAGCCGGCGGCCTTGAACACCTTGGGGTTGTACCAGACCAGGCTCTTGACGGCAGCCTTGCTGAAGATGCCGTACAACTTGCCGTTGTAGGTAGCCAGGTTCAGCCAGCCCGCGTCGTACTGCTGCCTTATGGCGTTCATGTCCAGGATGTTGTCGAGGGCGACCAGTTTACCGCTCTTGGCGAACTCCTGGAGCTGGCCGGGACCGGGCAGGCCGGCCAGGTCGGGCGGGTTGCCGCCCTGGACCCGGGTGGTCAACACCGCGTTCAGGTCACGGGTGCCTTCATACTCGACCTTGACGCCGGTCGAGTCCTCGAACGGCTTGATCATCGCCTTAAAGCTCTCCAGCTCGTCGCCACCCCACACGGCCAGCACGCTGACGCTGCCGCCAATCTTCTCACCGGCAGCAGGCTTGGTCGGCACAGGCGTAGCGGGAACAGGCGGCGCTGTCGGCGCCGGCGGTTTGGTGGGCGCCGGCGTCGGCGTTGGCCCACAGCCGGCAAGCAGGAGGGCCCCGAGCACCAGTAGGGTCAAGGCAATGCACAGCGCCCTCTTGATCGACTCACACATTGTTGTTCTCCTTCATCTTTGTACCAGCCAACTGGCGGACCGGCGAGCCCCGCCCGGCGGTGCGGGCACCCTCGCTGGCGCAGCTCTTAGGCGCCTCCCGACCAGCCAGAATGGCGAGATGGGGATTTCGATCCCGCGCCGTGCATCACCTCCTCCTGGGCTAGCCCTTCACCGACCCAGCCAGGTAGCCGGTATGGAGCCACAATCGCAGCCCCAACGGCACCAGGAAGACCGTGGTCATTAGGATAGTAGCATAGGTGGCGGCATCGAAGGCGCCGCCCCGCACCGGATAATAATAGGTCACGATGGGCAAAACGCGCTGGCTCAATAGAGCAAGGATTAGGGCGATGATCACGCCGAACGTCATCTCCAAGGCCAGGCCCACGATGGTGATGACCAGAGTATTCAGCACGGCTGGGGCGAACTGGGGGCGTTCGAAGATGTAGCGGTAGTTGACCAAGGTGGGGAATGCCGCGCTACCCTTTTCCTGGAGGCTCATGTAGATCACGTTCAGGCTCGGCAGCAGGGTGAAGCCCAGGATGTAGGTCACCAGCGGGGCAACCATGAGGATTTCCAGCCAGCGGTGTCTGATGAGGGGTACCCCTGGGATGTCCCGGGACCAGTGCTGTCGAGTCTGAGAGATGGCGGTCGGCGCAGCCATCTTTGCCTCCTCTCCATCGTCAGCGAGGCGTTTGGTAACTCGCGCTACTCATGCCGCAAAAACAGCCCCTCTCCCGGTTGGCGCGTTTCTTGATCTAGTCTTCCTGCCGTGCCCGGGCACCGCATGAGCGCCGCACAACCAACTCGGTGGGCAGGAGCACCTCGGTTCTCATGGGTGTCTCGCCGCGGATCAAATGCAGGAGCAAATCTCCCGCTTGCCAGCCTAGCTCGTAGGCCGGCAGGTGCACCGTAGTTAAGGGCGGGTGCATGTAGGGGGCCAGGCGGATGTCGTCGAAGCCGACCACGGCCATGTCCTGGGGGATGCGCAGACCTTGCTCCCTAATGGCGGCCAGGGCCCCGAAGGCCACCACGTCCGAGGCCACGAAGACGGCGCTGGGCCGGTTCGGCAGCCGAAGGAGCTCGCGCATAGCCTGATAGCCGCTCTCCTCCACAAAATCGCCCTGACGCATCAGCGCCTCATCATAGGTAATGCCCGCCTCAGACAAGGCCTGCCGGTAACCACGGTAGCGATCCTCGCTGGCCGTATAATGTAAGGGAGCGTTGGTGATCAAGCCGATGCGTTGATGCCCTAGCGTGATAAGGTGAGCCACGGCATGTTTAGCTCCAGCCACGTTATCCACATCCACGAAAGGGATGTCTACCCCCCTCAGGCGGCCTTGGAGGACTACGGGGAACCCCTCGGCTACCAGTTGTCCCAACTGCTGATCATCGGAGCGAGGGCCGGAGATGACGATGCCGTCGATCTGCCGTTCCCGGGCCAGGGAAAGGTAGGCATCCGGCGCGCTGACGTTGGCCACCGTTTCCAGCAAGACGCGGAAGTCCCACTCCCGAGCGTTATCGGTGATGCCGCGCAATACCTCCGGCAGGAAGAGATCAGCGGCCAAGTGATCGGCTTGTTGGCAGAGGATCAGGCCGATAACATGGCTCTTGCCGCTGGCCAGGGAGCGGGCAGCGGCATCGGGGTAGTAGTTGAGCTGGCGTGCCGCCTCCCAGACCCGGCGGCGGGTCTCCTCAGGGATCTGGACGCCGGCCACTCCGTTGAGGACAAATGAGACCGTGGTGCGCGAGACCCCGGCAAGTTTGGCCACGTCGTGGGTATTGGCGCGTTTCCTGGACAAGATAGCCTCTGTTAACTCGTGTTACTAACGCGTGTTACTATTCTACCATGGAGGCAGGTCATTGTCAAGACTGGCGGCAAATTTTAAGGTTGGCTGGAAAAAGCGCCGCGCGCCTGCTAGACCTTGACCCCTTTGATACGATCGCTCGATGGATCATTCTTGCCTTTGAGCCACTAGGTGTTGTATAATAGGGCCAGCCACCCACCGGCATGTCCGGCGGTGAGAGATGGCGTTGAATGGCAGGTAGCACAAAGGCTGAGGCTGCCGAGGGCCTGACGTCGGCGAGGCGTCACTGGCGAAGCCCGAGAGCTACCAAAAATACCCGCTTGGATCGGTGACGACCGAGACGGCCAGATCGGTATCCTGGGGCGCTCTGGGCCTCTTCGGTCGTTATGAAGGGGCTTTTTTATTGGCCGGTGAACCTACAGATGGTGTAGCCTCTATTCTCTGACTTATTATACTGGAGGAACTGGGGCGGAGGGACAGCCATACGGGTGCAGAGGTCAAGAGGAGGTCATGATGCTTCTGGCCATCGACGTTGGCAATAGCAATATCGTCTTCGGCGTCTACCGGGGCAAGGAGCTCATCGCCCACTGGCGGGCGGCGACCGAGCCCTCGCGCACCACCGACGAGTTTGCCATGCTGCTTTCCAGCCTTTTCGCCCACCAGGGCCTGGGCCTGCAAGAGGTACAAGGCGCTATAATTGCCAGCGTGGTACCTCCGCTGACCCCGGTTTTTCAGGAACTCTGCCAGCGCTATCTGGGCCGCGTGCCCCTGGTGGTGGGGACGGGCATCAAGACGGGGGTGCGCATCCGCACCGACAACCCGCGGGAGGTGGGCGCCGACCGGGTGGTAAACGCCCTGGCTGCTCACCGCCTCTATGGTGGACCGGTCATCGTCATAGACTTCGGCACCGCCACGACCTTTGACGCGGTGTCGAAAGAGGGGGACTATCTGGGCGGAGCCATCGCGCCGGGCATTGACATCGCTGCTGAGGCACTGTGCCGCCGTACGGCAAAGCTCCCTCGCATCGAATTAGTCCCGCCGCCAAGGGCTATAGGCACCAATACTGTTCACGCCATGCAATCCGGGCTGGTCCTCGGCTATGTGGGACTGGTGGAGGGCCTGGTGGGACGTCTGCGCCTGGAACTGGGTGAGGACACCCGAGTGATCGCCACTGGCGGCCTGGCTACGGCGATAGCTAAGGAGACCCGGGTGATCGAGGCCGTTAACTCGGAACTGACCCTGGAGGGACTGAGGATGATCTGGGAGTTGAACAATGCTCAAAGATAAACATATCGTCCTGGGGGTCACTGGCAGCATCGCCGCGTATAAAGCCGCTGAGTTGGCCTCCAGGCTGGCTCAGGAGGGAGCCCTGGTGGAGGTGATCATGACCCGCTCCGCCCAGGAATTCGTGGCCCCTTTGACCTTTCAGACGCTGACCCAGCGGCCGGTGATCACCGAAATGTTCCAGCTCTTGTCCGAGATGAACATCGCCCATGTGGCCCTGGCCCAACGGGCCGACCTGGTGCTCATCGCCCCGGCCACTGCCAACACCATCGCCAAGCTGGCCCATGGCCTGGCCGATGACATGCTGTCGGCTACCGTGTTGGCCACCCGAGCACCAGTGCTCATCGCCCCGGCCATGGAGACCAATATGTACGAGAACCCGGTCACCCAGGCCAACCTGGCTTCCCTGGTGGCGCGGGGGATGATGGTGGTCGAGCCCGAGGTCGGGCACCTGGCCTCTGGCCGCCATGGGAAGGGGCGCATGGCGGATCCGGCAGTGATACTGGCTATGGCGAAACAGGCACTGGGACGAGATGGCGACCTGGCCGGGCGGCGCGTGGTGGTCACGGCGGGGGGCACTCAGGAGCCCCTGGATCCGGTGCGCTTCGTGGGAAACCGGTCCTCAGGCAAGATGGGCTATGCCCTGGCCCTGGCCGCCCTGGAGCGAGGTGCCCAGGTCACGCTGATATCGGCGCCCACCCGGCTATCCCCGCCACCGGGAGCCAAGATGGAGTTTGTCACCACCGCCGCCGAAATGCGGGACGCGGTGATGGGCAGCATCGCGGGTGCCGACGCTTTGATCATGGCTGCGGCGGTGGCAGATTATCGCCCGGCAGAGGTTGCCCGACAGAAGATCAAGAAGGGTCCCCAGGGCCTCACCCTGAGGCTTCGGCCAAACCCGGACATATTGATGGAAGTGGCGGAATACCGTCGCTCTACTGGAAAACCCTCGGTGGTGGTGGGGTTTGCCGCGGAGACCGAGGACTTGGCGGCTAATGCCCGGGCCAAACTGAAGGCCAAGGGGCTGGACCTGATCGTGGCCAACGACGTAACCTCCTCGGACTCTGGTTTCGATTCCGATACCAACCGCGCGTTGATCATGGACCGGCTCGGCCAGACCAGCGAACTGCCACTTTTGGCCAAATCAGAGCTTGCTGGCCAGGTGCTTAACCACGTGGTGGAGCTGTTCAGGAACGCCGGATTCTTTACTAGTAAATAAAGCCCCCCGCTTGAATCCCTCTAGAATCAGGCGTGTTCAATGCCCCATCCTGGCGGTCAGGCCTCACCCCGACCTTCCCCGGCCACTAATTCGGGAGGCTCCGGGGTTTCTTCGCTAACGAAGATGCACGGCCTTCTTTTTGAAGGCGCGTGGCGAAAGTGCTATAATACGGGCAACTGGGGAGACCCGGGGAATGGGAGGTGTTCGATGAGAGCTGTCTCCGGCCCGCTCTTGTTCGTGGTGCGGGAGGTCTGGCACCCGCCCACCGATGTCTACGAGACCGATGAGGAGCTGGTGGTCATGTTGGACCTGGCCGCCGTTTCCCAGGACGACCTGGAGATAGCTATCGAGGACAACGTCCTACACGTGCGGGGAAGACGCCAGGAGCCCTTCCCCTCCAACAAGATCAGCGTGTATCGCATGGAGATCCCTTATGGCGACTTCGAGGCCCGCATTCACCTCCCGGTGAGGATCGCCAGAGACGAGGTTCAGGCCTCCTACGAAAACGGCCTCCTGGCGATCAGGATGCCCAAAGAGAAGACCCGGCGCATTGCCGTCAGGGTGGAGGACTCGAGATGATGCCGTTGGGGATCAATCTGGAGAGAGGCAAAGACGTGCCCAAAGAAGAGAAAGAAACAAAGGAGGAGGCACCGGCTATCCCCCGGGAGCTGCCGATCTTGCCCCTGCGAGACGTGGTGGTCTATCCGGAGATGTTCGCCCCGCTCATCGTGGGCACCGGTCGCGGCGTAAGGCTCATCGATGATACCGCAGTGGGGGAGCGCATGATTGGCCTGGTGGCCCAGCGCAACCAGGAGGCCGAGGAGCCCGGCCCCGCGGACCTATATCAGGTGGGTGTAGCGGCGGTGATCCATCGGCTGTATAAGGCCCCCGACGGCAGCGTCCGGCTGATCATCCAGGGGATAGAGCGCATTATCATTGACCGCTATGTCCAGGTACAACCCTATCTGAAGGCCCAGGTGACCGTGTCGCCCGACATCGACGAAAAGTCCATGGAAGTCGAGGCTATGATGCGCAATACCGTGGGCCTCTTCCAACGCATGGTGACCCTGGTGGCCCAGATGCCGGACGAATTGGTTGCCGCCGTGGCCAACGCCGAAAAGCCCAAGCAGTTGGTGTACCTGGTAGCCTCCTACCTGCGCCTGAAGCTGGCCGATCGACAGGCGCTCCTGGAGCTCAACCCGGTCTCCGAGAAGCTTCGCAAGCTGACCTCCCTCATGGCCCAGGAGCTGGAGGTCCTGGAACTGGGTAAGAAAATCCAATCCGAGACCCAGACTACTATGGAGAAGGCCCAGCGGGAGTACTTTCTAAGGGAACAGTTGAAGGCCATCAAGAAAGAGCTGGGCGAGGAAGACGAGCAGGCAGTTGAGACGAAGGAACTCGCCCGCAAGATCGAGGAGGCTGGCATGCCCCCCGAGGCGGAGAAGGAGGCCAGGCGGGAGTTGAGCCGCCTGAGCAGCATGCCACCCCAGGCCGCCGAGTACTCAGTAATCAAGACCTACCTGGAGTGGCTCACCGACCTGCCCTGGAAAGAGGCCACCGAGGACAACCTGGACATCGCCCGAGTGCGCCAGGTCCTGGACGAAGACCACTACGACCTGGAGAAGATCAAGGAACGCATTCTGGAATACCTGGCGGTGCGCAAGCTGAAGGCCGAACGGGGTGCGGCCGGGGTGGAAAAGGGCGCCATCCTCTGTTTCGTGGGCCCTCCCGGCACTGGCAAAACCTCTCTGGGCCAGTCCATCGCCCGGGCCCTGGGCCGCAAGTTCATCCGCATGTCCCTGGGCGGCATGCACGACGAGGCGGAGATCCGGGGGCATCGCCGCACCTACGTGGGGGCGTTGCCCGGGCGCATCATTCAGGGCATCCGCCGGGCGGAGTCCAAGAACCCGGTCTTCATGCTGGACGAGGTGGACAAGATCGGCGCCGATTTCCGCGGAGACCCGGCTTCGGCTTTGTTGGAGGTGCTGGACCCCGAGCAAAACAAGGACTTCCGGGATCATTACCTGGACGTTCCCTTCGACCTCTCCCAGGTGATGTTCATCACCACCGGCAACCTCCTGGACCCTATCCACCCTGCCCTCCGAGATCGCATGGAGATACTGCAGCTCTCTGGGTACACCGAGGAGGAAAAGGTTCGCATCGCTCAGCGCTACCTGGTGCCCCGGCAGATGACGGAGAACGGGCTGAAGGAAGGCGAGATCTCCTTCTCCGATGATTCTTTGTTATCGATCATCCGCGAGCACACGCGGGAGGCCGGCCTGCGTAACCTGGAACGGGCCGTGGCCACGGTCTGCCGGAAGGTGGCCAAGGAGATTGCCCAGGGCAGGGTGTCCCACGTGGACATCACGCCGGAGAAGGTCACGGAGTTCCTGGGCAAGCCGGCCTTCTTCTCCGAGGCGGCTGAGCGCACGGAACAGCCCGGCGTGGCCACCGGCCTGAGCTGGACCCCCGTGGGCGGCGAGATCATCTTTATCGAGGCCACCAAGATGAAGGGCAAGAAGGGCCTCTTGCTGACCGGGCAACTGGGGGAGGTGATGAAGGAGTCAGCCCAGGCTGCCTTGAGCTATGTGCGCTCCCGAGCCCGGGAGCTGGGCATTGACGAGGATTTCTTCGAGCACTATGACCTTCACGTGCACATCCCCGAGGGCGCTATCCCCAAAGACGGCCCCTCGGCTGGGGTGACGATGACTACCGCCCTGGTCTCCCTGCTCACCGGTCGCCCGGTGCGGTCCGACGTGGGCATGACCGGTGAGATCACCCTGAGGGGTCGGGTGCTGCCTATTGGTGGGGTGAAGGAGAAGGTCCTGGCCGCCCATCGGGCCGGCCTGCGGACCATCATCCTCCCCCGGCGCAACGAGAAGGATCTGGAGGAGCTACCAGCCGATCTGCGCCAGGAAATGAAATTCATCCCGGTGGAGCTCATTGACGAGGTCCTGGCCGCGGCGCTGGAACCAGTGGCGTTGCCGAAGGAAGAGCGCCGGCGCCAGGAAGCCCCTCTCTTGGCAGAGGCGCCCCTGCGCGCGTGAGCAGGCCTTGAACCTATGGGCTGCTTCGCGGCATCAAAAACATTGAGAGACTAGGATGACCGGTACACATCGGGGAAGGAGCTCCCCTAATCGGCCCCTTACCTGGCGGAAGATGGACCTGCACCTGCATACGCCGGCCTCCGCCGACTACAAAGACAAGGGTGTTACCTATCTTCACATACTGCAACGTGCTGAGGCCAAGGGGCTGGACATCATTGCTATCACTGACCACAACACGGTGGCCGGCTGCTCGGCCATGCGGGCGGAGATCGAAGGGTTAGAGCTCCTGGAGCGTCTGGGTCGGCTGTCTGAAGAGGAAAAGAAGACACTGGCTGAATATCGTCGCCTGGGGGCCAAAGTCCTGGTCCTGCCCGGGGTGGAGGTGACGGCCACCCTGGGGTTTCACATCCTGGGGGTCTTTCCTCCGGACACCTCGATACGCAGGCTGGAGCATCTGCTTTTAGGCCTCAACATCCCCGAGGAGAAGCTGGAGTTAGGCTCGGGCGAGGTGGGTGCCACCGCGGATGTGCTTACGGTATACCGGGCCCTGGCGGAGGCCGGGGGCCTGGTCATCGCCGCCCACGCCAACTCCAGCCACGGCGTGGCCCTGCAAGGGTTCGACTTCGGCGGGCAGACCAAGATCACCTACACCCAGGATCGTAACCTCCACGCCCTGGAGGTTACGGATCTGGAGAGCTCGAGCCGCCGCAGCACCGCTGCCTTTTTCAGCGGCTCGAAACCCGAGTACCCCCGGCGAATGCATTGCATCCAGGGCTCCGATGCCCATCACTTGGACCGGAACCCCCGGGACAAATCCAGCCCCTGGGGCGTCGGCGACCGCGTCACCGAGGTGGCCCTGCCGGAGACCAGCTTCCAGGCCCTGAAAGAGGTTTTCCTGGGCGACGATTTTGCTCGCACCCGCCCCTACCGTCCTGCTGCGGAGACCCCTTTCGATCACATCAAGGCCGCACGGCAGCAGGGGCCCAACATCGTACAGAGCTTCCACGAGACCTTCTCCCCCAGGCCCTCTCACATGGGCACGATCATCTACGACATCGTAGCCTTCGCCAATACCAATGGCGGCACCATCTACCTGGGCGTAGGTGCCAACCCCCGCGGGCCGGCTCGGGGCATAGATAAGCCTGACGAGGTCATGGCTCTCCTTCACGACGAGATCCACAAGAGCGTCACCCCGCCCATGGAGGTGGCGATGGACGTGAAGACGAGCGATGGCCGCAAGGTCATCGAGATCAAGGTCCCCCGGGGAAAGGAGACACCCTATGTCCTGAGCACCGGGCAGATCTATGTCCGCCAGGAGTCGGAGACCAGCCTGGCCATGCGCGACGAGATCATCCGGCTGGTGGAGAGACGTTCGGCCCCGGCGCCCTCGACCATGGCCCCACCCCCAGCCGCCCCCAAGGCGGTGGAAGCCCCTATGACAGTGGAGCCGGTAGCGCTCCTGGATGTGACTCCACCGCGCACCGGTGTGGAGGTCCTGGAGGCTGAGGAGCGGGAGAGCGTGACCTACTACACGGTGCAGGACCTGCGTAACGGCAACGTGGTGCGCAACGTCACCCGTTTCTCTGCCCGGCATCTCTGGCACTACGCCATCACCGAGCGCGAGGCGCGCCCTATCCGGGAGGAGGACGTGACCTGGCAGGGGAATATCGGCCTGTGGAAGACCTACCAACGGGCAGGGGTGAAGCGCTACAACCTGGTTCAGCGCGACCGCGAAGGCAAGCTCCACGTCTACTACGGGGTAACCGAAGAGGGCATCCACGGCGAGTGGAGGGTCTTCCTGGAAGGGGAGAAGGCACAACCGCAGTGATCAGGGTCGGCGTCTTAACCGTCAGCGATCGTGGGGCCCGGGGTGAACGGGCCGACGAGAGCGGCCAGCTCATCAAGCAAATAGTGGAAGGTGAGCTGGAGGCCCGGGTGGTGGAGTACGCCATCGTCCCTGACGAGCAGGGGGAGATCGAGGCCCGCCTCCGGTCCTGGATCGACCTGGGCGATTTGGACCTGGTGCTCACCACCGGCGGCACCGGCTTCGGCCCTCGCGACGTGACCCCTGAGGCGACCGTGGCCGTGATCCAGCGCCCGGCCCCGGGCCTGGCCGAGGCCATGCGGGCCCGGGGCATTGCGAAAACCCCCCACGGCATGCTTTCCCGGGGGGTCGCCGGCATCCGAGGGCAAAGCCTGGTGGTGAACCTGCCGGGCAGTCCCAGGGCGGTCCGAGAGAGCCTGGAGGTCATCCTCCCCGCCCTGCCCCACGGCCTGCGCCTTCTCCGTGGCGAGGCGGTGGAGGCCGATCACCAGTATCCGGGCAAGAGCCGGTAGGGCGGGCCGGGCACCCACTATCTCCCTTTCTCTGGCACCGGTTGAGACACGCCGGCGGGTTCATCCAAGAGGTCGCTGGTATTCTTTGCTAGTAAAGAACACCCTTGCGGCCGCGTCAGTGGAACGCGCTGCATACCAGGCCTGGAGCAGCCGGAGAGTGGCCAGATGAAAGAGACCTTGCCGGTGGTGGTTTATGTGGCCTCCGGGATGCTGGAAGCCCAGGTCGTCAAAGGCCGACTGGAAGCGGAGGGCATCCCGGCCATGCTTCAGTACGACAGCTCCGCGGCCGTGTTCCCCGTGACCGTGGACGGTATCGGTGAAGTGCGAGTCCTGGTGCCTGAGCACCGGGCCCAGCGGGCTCGGGAGGTTTTGTCTGAGACGGCCTGACTCAGCAGGGGCCGGCAGCCTCTGTAGTTGGATCCCTTCGCTTCCATCCATCGCTGCCGAGCCTGCCTGGACGCCACGCACCATGACCTTGAAGCGCAAATCACGTCGAAAGGGCTACGGATGAAAGAAAGACTTTCCACCCTGGACCAGCTTACCCTCAGCCTTTTCTGGTTCGCCACCAACTTCCTCTGGGGCGCGCTTCTCATCGTCACCATCCCCAGCCAGGTCCTGCTCATGGTGGGGGATGCGTACAAGGGCACCGGCATGGGCTGGGTCATCGGCAC
>DYIS01000020.1:0-4614 GCA_020723545.1 Ktedonobacter racemifer | reverse complement strand
TTTCCTACGTGCGGCTCCTTCCCGGACTGAACTGGGTCATCGGCACCGGGGCCTTCATTGCCCTGATCTTCCCGCCCCTGGTGGGCGCCCTCAGCGACCGGGCCAGGTTCGCCCTGGGCCGCCGCCGGCCCTTTCTGATTGTGGGCGTCGTCGTGAACTGCCTGGCTCTCTTGGGCATGGCCTATTTCCCCAGGGCGGGTGACATGGCCTCGTTCACGCTCTACATCGTCGCCTTTCTGTTCGTGGAGTTCGGCAATAACGTGGCTACCGCCCCCTACTCTGCCATGATTCCAGACCGGGTGCCGGAGGAGCAGCGCGGCGCGGCCAGCGGCTGGATGGGGCTCATGACCATGCTGGGCACCGTGGGCGGCGTGGCGGTGGCCGGCGCCCTCACTGGCCCATCCACGATCCTGCTGTATTGGCTCATCATCGGCATCCTATTGGCCGCCATGGCGATCACAGTGTTCGCGGTCAAAGAGGAGCCGGTTAGCGTGACGAAACCTTTCGTCTTCCGCCAGTTCCTGCGGAGCCTCTGGATCAGCCCCAAGGGGTATCCCGACTTCGCCTGGGTCTTCCTCACCCGGCTCCTAGTGATGATGGGCATCTACACCGTTCAAGAGTTCCTCCAGTATTACCTCAAGGACGTCATTCAGGTCTTTGCGGTGCTGGGGAATGTCCTGACCGCCGAGCCGGAGGGCGCCGTCGCCGTATTGATCCTGGCGCTCATGGCTGGCGCCATCCTGAGCACCTTGACCGCTGGTGTCCTATCGGATCAGGTCGGGCGCAAGCGCATGATCTACCTGTCCGGGGCCCTCATGTCCCTGGTGGCGGCCGTGTTCATCCTGACCCAGTCTTTCACCATCGCCCTCTTAATGGGCCTCGTCTTCGGCCTGGGCTATGGTGCCTACATGAGCGTAGACTGGGCCCTGGCTTGCGACGTGTTGCCCTCGGCCGATCATTTCGCCAAGGACATGGGTATCTGGCACATCGCCACCGTCTTTCCCCAGGTCATCGCCGTGCCCATCGCCGGCCCCCTCCTGGACAACTTCCAGCGCGTGGGCAAGGCCAGCGGCTACCTGAACCTGGGCTACGTGGTTATCTTCATCATTGCTATCATGTACTTTGCCCTGGGCACCTACTTCGTCTCGCGGATCAAACGTGCCCGATAGCTACCGGTGCGCCGGTCCTCTGGCAGGGTGTAGCCCGTGGGACGCATGCGGTAATGCCGCCCAGGTGAGGGTGCAGGATGAAAACGAAAGTCGCCGCCATTCAACTGGATGCCGCCGAGCTCCGGGATGTAACCGGAGCCTGGGGCCGCCTCCGGTCCCGGCTCCGGGCCGCCGCTGATGCCGGCGCTCGGCTCATGGTTTTGCCCGAGTACACCGGCCTCTTGCCCTTCGCCGGCCGCCTGGCGCGGGGGCCAGCCAACCTGAGGGCAAAGGAGGACGCTGAGCGCCCTCCCAGCCCCCTTTCTCCCGAGCTCGTCCGCGAGATGCAGGCCAGCTACGAGGAGGCGTTTTCCGGCCTGGCCAAGGAGCTGGCGGTTTATCTGGCCCCTGGCACGGTGTTGACCGGAGGCCTGAGTGACGGTTCCTACCGTCACTCGGCCTATCTCTTCGGTCCCCAAGGCCAGGTCATTGGGGTTCAACACCAGACCCACCTTGGGCCTCGCGGCCGTGCCTGGGGCCTTCTTGCGGGCTCAGAGCTAGGGGTCTTCTCCACCGAGGTCGGGCGCATTGGCTTCGTCATCGGGGGCGACGTTAAGTATCCCGAGGTGAGCCGCATCCTGTGCCTGCAAGGCGCGAATATGCTGGTTCATCCGGTGGCCACGCGCTATAGCCAGGAGGAGTGGATGGCCCGGCTCTGGCGAGAGGTCCAGGCCAACCAGGTCTTTGGGGTGGAGGCCGCTCTGGTGGGCGGGCTGTGGAAGGCTTCCTTCTGTGGCCGGTCCGCCGTGCATGCCCCGGTGGAGATGACCAAAGGCAATACCGGGCTCCTGGCCTGGGCCCGGGCCACCGACGCCCAGGACACCGTAATGGCCGTACTGGACTATGGTCGCCTGCAGCAGGTGGTGGACGAATACCCTATCTACGGCCTCATGAACCACCGCCTGTATTCCCGGTATTTTCCGCAAGCCTACGAAGGAGCTGGGAATGGGTGATACCGAGGCTGAAAGGTTGGCTCACCGCTAATGCCCTTAAGCTGGTGCTCTGGTGGAAGTCCCGCCCGGGCCTGGTGAGGGGCCTGCTGGCTGGCAAGGACTACCCTTTGCTAGTAAAAAAACCCCAAATCGTCCGAGTCGGGGTGGTTCAACTCAGGCTGGAGCTCATCGGCGACGGTGTCTCTTATGCCGGCAAAATGTATGACCTGGTGCTCCAGGCCGCCCAGGCCGGGGCACAACTGCTGGTTTTTCCAGAGGAAACGGGCACTCATCTCCTGGGCCTCTTGCCCGGTCTGGAGGCCATGACCCGGGGCAAGAGCCTGGAGGGCGCCCTGGCCGAGATGGGCGGCGTCCAGGTGGCCGATGTCTTTCGAGCAGTGGGGCCCGCCGCCCAAAGAATCTACGAGACCACGTTTTCCGAGCTGGCCAAACGCTTCGGCGTCTACATCGTGGCGGGCAGCATCAACCTGCCCGACGAAAACGGTGAGCTGTACAACGTGGCCTATCTCTTTGGGCCCGATGGGCGTGTCCTCGGCACCCAGCGCAAGACCCACCTGCTCATGATCGAGGAGCAGTGGGGGTTTAGGAGCGGTGACGTAGTCCAGGTCTTCCAGACCCCCTTCGCCAGGATGGCTTTTCCAATCTGCATGGACCACACCTATTTCGAGCCCGCCCGCATCGCCTGGCTCCAGGGGGCTGAGATCATCATCGATCCTTCGGCGAACTATGAGGTCTACAACTACTGGAGGCAGGCCCGAGGGGTCTGGGGCCGTGTCCAGGAAAACCCCTGCTACGGCATACTCTCTGCCATGGTGGGCGATTTCCTGGGGTTCACCTTCCAGGGGAGGAGTGGTGTCTACCGTCCCCTGGCCATGGACCCCCAGGGTGGGTCCGTCATCGCTGAAGCCCGGACCGTGGACCGGGAGGAGATCGTGGTGGCCGACCTGGACATGGCCGCCCTGCGCCGGTTCCGCGCCGGCCAGCAGGCATCGCTGAATACGGGGCTCTACCGAAAGTACTTGCCCGCTCTCTATGAGACGCATCGCCAGTCCCAGCGGGAAGGCCGGCGTTCTTTACTAGTGGAGTAGGCCGGAACGGGTCCAGCGGAGTGCGAGAATTGTGTGTCAAACGGCTCAAGTCATATCTTTTGGTCTTCGTCTTCTATGCTCTCACCGCGGTCACGATGACCTGGCCCCTGGCGGTCAATCTATCCACCCATATTCCCGGCGGCGGCGTGGATGAAGCCGCTTTTCTGTGGAACCTCTGGTGGGCCCGGCACAGCCTGTTGGAGTTGGGTACAAATCCCCTCTATTCGGACTACATCTTCTTCCCTCTGGGCGCGGACCTGGCCCTGTACACGTTCACGCTTTTCAACGGCCTGGTCTCCATCCCGCTACAGTTGGTTCTTGGCCCGGTGGTGGCCAATAACATCCTTCTATTCCTGCTCCTGACCCTGTCTGGAATTGGCATGTATCTCTTGGCGCTCTGGGTCCTTCTGGAAAAGGGACTCCCGTCAGGAGTGACCCGAGGCGGTTCTCTTTTGGTCGGCCTGGTCTATGCCTACGCTGGAGGCAAGCTAGCCTACGCCGCCCTGGGCCAATTCAATTTCACGAGCCTCTGCTGGCTCCCCCTCTTCGTGCTCTTCTTTCTGAAGTTGTCTGAGCCTGGACACCTGGAAGGTGTCCAGGCTAGATGGTGGCCGGTTTCTTTACTAGTAAAGTGGCGCCACGGAATCCTGGCCGCCCTGTTCGCCCTCTTCGCCGCCTACACTGAGCTGACCTTCCTGTTCTTCCTGGTGCTCTTCGTTGCCCTGTACTTGCTCATCGAGCGCTGTGACCATCGCCGGCGAGAGCAGGGCTGGCTGTCGTGGGGGCCTTTCTTGGTCCTGGTCGTCGCCTTTGGCCTGGGCTTTGCCCCGCTGCTCTTTGCAGCGGTGGGGGCCACCAGGGCCCAGGAAGGCTTGCTCCTCAATGGCTGGGGAGGCGCCGAACGCTATTCCGCCGATCTTTTGGGCCTTTTCATCCCCAATTCCCTCCATCCGCTCCTGGGGACATGGGCCCAGGGCGCCATGTCACGCTTCACCGACATCAACTTTGCCTTTATGGGATACACGGTTCTCATCCTGGGCCTGGCAACCATGCTCAAATACTGGCCGCGGCTCCGCACCTGGGGCCTTTTGGCCATCTCCTTCTTCCTTTTGTCCCTCGGTCCGGTACTTCACCTCAATGGCCAATGGGAGTTTGACCTGGATGGCCTCACGGTGAACCTGCCCCTGCCCTACCTGCTCTTGCATTACGTGCCCTTCGTGCAGGGCGCCCGCATCCCCAACCGTTTCGGCATCTTGCTCACCATAGCCCTGGCCGTGGTCTTGGCCTACGGCGCCGCGCAACTCCTGGCCCGGGTCCGCGGCCTTCTTTTCCAAAGCGCAGTCACTGGCGTTCTGGCCGCCCTGA
>DYIS01000019.1:12425-16514 GCA_020723545.1 Ktedonobacter racemifer | reverse complement strand
AGTCTCCGATACAACATGTAGTGGCAAAACCATTAAGTACGGTTGTAGTACTAGGTTTCCCTTGCCATGATGATGGCCCCCACCAGGGCCACCAGGAGCAGCACCGCGGCGACCTCAAAGGGCAAGGCATAGGTAGTCACCAGTTGGAGGCCCAGCTCCCGTATGGCTTCCGGGATCACCGGCTCCTGGCTCACGTTCCAGGCGGCGTTCCAGGCCACCGGAGCCAGGACGGCGGCAAAAAGGGCCAGGGCCACCAGGGCCGCCAAGAGCACCTGCTCGTTGGTGACCCTCGCGCCCCGGTCTACAATCCGCTGTGTGAGCATGATGGCGAAGAGCATCAAGACCGCCACCGCCCCCACATAGATCAGCACCTGGACCGCTGCCAGGAACTCGGCCTCCAGGAGGACGTATATGCCCGCCACGGCGAAGAAGGTGGCGATGAGGGCCAGAGCGCTGTGCAGTACATTTCTCAGCAGCACCACCGCCAGGGCGCTGATCAGGACCACCGCGGACAGCAGGAAAAAGGCGCCGTAGGTAACCGTTTCAGCCATGAGCTCTTTCTTTACCAGTAAAAAATCCAGGCCACGACGACGTCGCCTACCTACCGAGCATGATAGGAGGGGATCTTGTCGGGTGGCAAAGTAAGATAATGCTTATCGTAAATTAGCTCTTGGCGCCGGTAAGAGGCCAACTCGTAATAAGGACCCGAGGCCAGGGCATCGAAGGGACATGCTTCCACGCATAGGCCGCAACGCATACAGGTGCCGCCGTTGATGTCGTATCTCTCCGGGAACTTTTTCTTGCTCTCGTCGGTGCCCACCTCCAGGGCGATGCTGCCGTTGGGGCAGGCCCGCACGCAAATGCCGCAGGCCACGCACCGGAGCTTGCCGGTGGCGGTATCCATGATCAGGACCGGGTTGCCCCGGAAGCGCGGCGGCAGGGGCAGGCGCTCCTCCGGATATTGCACCGTGAAGATGCCGTCCCCAATGTAGGTATCAATATAGTGTTTCAGGGTTACCCAAAGACCCTTCAGGATGCCGAGACCGTACATAGACGCGAGAGAGCAGGGAGAAGGAGTTAAACCGCCAAGACGCGAAGAACGCAAGTAAATTTCGAATTGCGAAATTCGAATTTCGAAATTACCCCGGCGTCCTTTGCCCCGATACTTTATTCTGTGTAATGTATCGGGGCTTTGCGCCTTCGCGGTGAACCGCAACCCTTTTTTCTCTACCCTTTGCCCTCTAACCTCACTTGGTCAGGATTTGAACGATGCTGATGCCGATGCCGGTAAGGAAAATGTTGGCCAGAGAGACCGGCAAAAGGAACTTCCAGGCGAAGGCCATGAGCTGATCCACTCGCAGCCGCGGCAAGGTCCCCCGGAGCCACATGAGCACGAACCAGAGCGAGAAGGTCTTCAGCCCGAACCAGACGTAGGGGGGCAGGACCGGCCCCTGCCATCCGCCCAAGAAAAGCGTCACGGCAATGGCGGAGACGGCGAAGGCCTGGATGTACTCCCCCATCATGAAGAGGGCGAACTTCATGCCCGAGTACTCAGTGTGGAAGCCGGCCACGATCTCCGACTCCGCCTCCGGGATGTCGAAGGGTGCCCGGTTGACTTCGGCCACCCCACAGGTGAAATAGATCAGGAACGCAATGGGGCCGATGGGGACGAAAAAGATGTACCATCCCAATCCGAAGAGGCCGCCCTGGGCTTCCACGATCTTGACCATGGACATGGAGCCGGCGAGCATCACCGCGGTGAGCATGGACAGCACCATGGGGACCTCGTAGCTCACGATCTGGGCCGCCGCCCGGAGGCCACCCAGCAGGGAGTACTTGTTGTTGGAGCCCCACCCCGCCGCCAGGAGGGCAATGGTGGCCAGGGAGGAGATGGCTACCAGATAGAGGACGCCGATGTTGACGTCGGCGCCCACCATGCCCTTGCCGAAGGGTATCACCGCGTATACCGCCATGGCCGGGACGATGATCAGGATGGGTCCCAGGTTGTAGGCCAGCCGGTCGGCCCTCAGGGGAGTGACGTCTTCCTTGGTGAACATCTTGATGCCGTCGGCCACCGGCTGCAGCATCCCCAGGGGGCCAACCCGGTTAGGGCCGAAGCGGTCCTGCATGCGACCGATGACCTTCCGCTCCAGCCAGGTCTGAACCATGAAGAGGGCCGCCAGGCCCAGGAGGAGGACGGTGACCACCAGGACAATGACGGCCAGATCTGCCCCCCAGCCCGGCAGAAAGCCCCGCAGGAAGGCGTTCAGGGCCTGGGAGATCTTCGGGAAGAGATCATACACTAAGTCCCACACCGGCTACCCTTTCAACGTCCAACGCTCAGCGTCGTTAGCGATCCACCTCGCCCAGGATGATGTCGATGCTCCCCAGGATCGTAATCAGATCGGCCACCTTCCAGCCCACCGACATCTGGGAGAGGATCGAGATATTGATGAAGGAGGGCGGGCGGATCTTGATCCGATACGGGTTGCCCGAACCATCGCTGACCACATAGTAGCCCAATTCGCCTTTGGGCGACTCGGTGCGGGCATAGGCCTCGCCCGGGGCAGGCCGGAAGGCCTTAGGCAGCCTGGTCTGAATCTCGCCGGCCGGTATCTGGGCCAGGGCCTGCTCCAGGATGCGCACGCTCTGGCGCATCTCCAGGATGCGGAGCATGTAACGATCGTAGGAGTCTCCGTGCTCCAACGCCGGGACCTGGAAGTCAAAGCGGTCGTAGATGGAATAGGGCTCCACCCGGCGGATGTCGTAGCGGACCCCGGAGGCCCGGAGCATGGGCCCGGTGATGCTGCCGTTGATGGCGGCGTCGGCTGGGAGGACGCCCACCCCTCGGGTCCTGGCCACCAGGATCTCGTTGGTGCTCAGGAGCGCCTCCAGCTCGTCGATGAAGGCGGGGAAGGAGGCCACCAGCTTCCTGGCCCGAGGGAGGAATTCCTCGGGCAGGTCCGCGGCCACGCCGCCGAAGCGCATGTAGTTGCAGGTCATGCGGGAGCCCGAAGCCATCTCGAAAAGGTCAAGGATCTTCTCTCGCTCTCGCAGGCAATACAGCACTGGAGTGAAAAAGGCCCCCAGGTCGTTCAATAGAAAGCCCACCAGGATCAGGTGATTCACGATGCGGCCCAGCTCGGCCATGATCACCCGGATGTACTCGGCCCGCTCCGGGACGGCAATGCCCGCCAGCTTCTCTACGGCGACGGCGTAGCCCAGGTTGTTGTTCATGGCGCAGATGTAGTCGTTGCGGTCAGTCAGGGGCATGAACTGGAGGTAGGTGCCGCGTTCGGCCAGCTTCTCCACGCCCCGGTGGAGGTACCCCACCACCGGGTCCACATTTACCACGCGCTCCCCATCCAGGGTCACGACCATGCGGAACACCCCGTGGGTGCTGGGGTGTTGGGGCCCCATGTTGACGACGATCGTGTCGGTCTTCAGCATTTGCGACGTGAGTTCTTTACCAGTAATCAATAACTGTGCCTGAAGGGCGGCTCGGGCTCGCCCTGAAAGTCTTTGCGCAGGGGGTAGCCCGGGAAGCCATCCCACAGCAGGATACGCTTGAGGTTCGGGTGGGCGGTGAAAACGACACCCAGGAGGTCGTAGACCTCGCGCTCCTGCCAGTCGGCGCCGGACCACAGTGAGACCAACGATGGCACCTGGGGATTCTCTCGGCTCAAGGACACTCGTAGAGCTAAAGGGCCCAGGTGCCGCTTCATGGAGTACAGGTAGTACAAGACCTCGATGCGGTCCGAGTAATCGATGCCGGTGACGTGGGATAGATAGTCCAGCCCAGCCTGATCTCTCAGATAGGTGGCGACCTCCACCAGATGCTCCGGTTTGACCCTGACCATGGGGTCTTTCGCCGCCACCGGCTCGATCCCGGCCTGAGGAAAAGCGCTCCCGAGTTGGTCCACGATGTGCTGAGTGGTGATGGTTGCGTCCTCGGTCACTTGGCGGCCTTCTCCAGTTTACGATACCAGGGTACAGTCAGGATGGATTGCTTGTCGATCTTCTGCTGCAGCTTCATCACCCCGAAAATCAGGGCCTCGGGGCGGGGCGGACAGCCTGGGACGTACACGT
>DYIS01000019.1:0-12415 GCA_020723545.1 Ktedonobacter racemifer | reverse complement strand
TTGTCTATGCCTTCCACCACGGCATAGGAGCCCTTGTAGGGCCCACCGGCAATGGCACAGGCCCCCATGGCGATGACGTAGCGGGGCTCAGCCATCTGCTCGAAGATGCGCACCACCATCGGGGCCATCTTCTTGGTTACCGTGCCGGCCACGATCATCAGGTCGGATTGGCGAGGCGAGGGGCGCATGTACTCGGCCCCGAAACGGGCCAGGTCGTACCGGGCGGAGACGGTGCACACCATCTCGATGGCGCAACAGGCCAGGCCGAACATGGCGGGCCAGAGGGAGGACCGCCGACCCCAGTTGTAGATGGTGTCCACACTGGTGACCAGGAGGTTGCGCCGGAGCGCCTCCTGGATCTCCCGGTCTTCAGTAGCCCAACCCGGTTGGGCGGCTTTCTCAGTTATGCCCATGTCCCCGCTCCTATACCCATTCCAGGGCGCCCTTGCGCCAGGCGTAGGCCAGTCCGAAGACCAGGATGGCGACGAAGAGGAACATCTCGGCCAGGGCGTAGAGCCCGAGCTGGCTGTAGGCCACGGCCCAGGGATAGAGGAACACCGTCTCGATGTCGAAGATGACGAAGACCAGGGCGTAGACATAGTACTGCACGCGGAAGGGCACCCACACCGGCCGGGCTTCTTCCGGGAAGCTCTCGAACTCCAGGCCGCATTCATAAGTGGCATTCTTGACTGGGTTGGGACGCTTGGGGCGGATGACGAATGCCATGAGCAAAGGGGTCACGGCGAAGACGAGGGAGGCGATCAAGAGGATGGCGATGAAGACGTAGGCCTGAAGCAACCCTGGCTCCTTATCCCCGTTGATGGGTCCTTTTTGTGTCAAGAGTTGCACTCCTGGCACGGCCCGTTGATGGGTTAAACAAAGCGGGCTGCATTATATCACATCTTGCCGAAAAAGGGAAGCATTGGATAGTAACTTTTTGCACTAAAGATCGCTTATGTTAGGCGCTTTCGCCGGCTATGCACAGGCGGCAGGGCACGGCCCAGTGGGAAAACGGCCGCCAAATCTGGTATAATTCACAAAAGGGGGCCTCGCCCCCTAATCCCCCAAATGGGCCGGAAGATGGGCATACGATTGATCCAGGAGAGCGATCGGCAAGGTTGGGATGGGTTCGTGGCCGCAGCGCCTTGGGGCCACCTCCTCCAGGCCTATGGCTGGGGCGAGCTCAAGTCTCGCTTTGGCTGGCAGGCCCTGCGCCTGGCCGTGGAGGTGGAGGGCAAGCCATCGGCCGGGGCTCAGGTGCTCCTGCGGGGGACCCCCCTGGGGCCCGTAGCCTACGTGCCCCGGGGACCGGTGGCGGAACTGGTCGGCCAGGAAACCGCCGGGGAGCTATGGGCCGCCATCCACGCTCAATGCCGGGCCCGGGGTGTTATCTTCCTGAAGATCGAGCCCAACCGCCAGGAAGGGCCCGGCCTGGCGGAGGCCCTCCAAGGGCTGGGCTTCCGGCCCAGCCCCCAGAGGGTCCAGCCCCGAAGCACCATAGTGGTGGACCTGACGCCCGAACTGCCCACCATCGCCGCCCAGCAAAAGCCCAAGACCCGGTACAATATAGGCCTGGCCGCTCGCAAAGGGGTGACTGTCCGGCAGGGGGACCAGGGCGACCTGCCCGCCTTGTACTCCCTGATGCAGGAGACCAGCCGACGCGACGGCTTTGCCATCCATTCGGAAGAATACTACCGGCAGCTCTGGCACATCTTCGGGCACCAGGGGACAGTTCGAATCTTCCTGGCCAGTTTCCAAGAGCG
Source organism: Ktedonobacter racemifer (assembly GCA_020723545.1). Taxonomy (GTDB): domain Bacteria; phylum Chloroflexota; class DTOL01; order DTOL01; family JACQYG01; genus JACQYG01. The sequence goes on along the minus strand of DYIS01000019.1, from coordinate 10,652 downwards.
ACTCCTGGCCGGAATCGTGGTCTCAGCCTTCGGCCGCCGGGCCACCTACATGTACGGCGCCTCGGCCAGCGAACACCGCAACCTGATGCCCAACCATCTCTTACAGTGGGAGGCTATGAAGTGGGCCAGGGCGGAGGGGTGCACCGAGTATGACCTGTGGGGGGTGCCGGACGAAGCCGGGACGGAGACGACAAAGGACAGGCCCCAGACAAGAGGCTCAGGCCTTTGGGGGGTGTACCGTTTCAAACAAGGGTTTGGGGGACGGCTCGCCCGCTACATCGGGGCCTGGGACTACGTGTATTCTCCAGGGCGCTATTGGCTGTACAACCAACTTCTGCCGCGTTACCGGGCAGCCAGGGCTATGGCCTCGCGCCGCTGGGGCGGGGAACCGCCGCTTTAGCCAATGGCGGCCAATACGATTGGCCTGCTACCCTTTGAAAGGTAGCACATTTCACCTTCTACTATTAGGTCTGGAAAATGAAGCTGTCGGCCTTGTTATCAGCCCTCGGTAAGGAAAGGGCGGCCGGTGAGCCTGATCCCGACGTGAGCGGCATCGCCCAGGACTCCCGAGCGGTCAAGCCGGGGGATCTCTTTGTGGCCGTGCGGGGCGCCTCTGCCGACGGCCACCGGTTCATACCCGAGGCAATCAAGAAGGGCGCCGGGGCGGTGGTGGGCGAGCTAACGACACCCCAAGGAGCCTCCGGCCCCTTGGGGACCCCGGAAACGGGCGTTTCGTTAGACAAGGTGCCATATGTGGCTGTGCCGGACTCGCGGCACGCCTTGGCACACCTGGCGGCGGCCTTCCACGGCTTCCCGGCGCGGCGGCTCAAGGTCATTGGGGTTACTGGCACCGACGGCAAGACCACCACCAGCACGCTCATCTGGGCTGTGCTTGAGGCAGCGGGACATAAGGCCGGGATGATCAGCACCGTAAGCGCGGTCATCGGCCAGCGGCACCTGGACACTGGACTGCACACCACTACGCCGGAGGCCCAGGAGGTCCAGGCCTACCTGGCCGAGATGATCCACGCCGGGTGCGAGTACGCCGTGATAGAGACTACCTCCCACGCCCTGGACCAAGACCGCACCGGGGCCTGCGACTACGACCTGGCGGTGGTGACGAATATCACCCACGAGCACCTGGATTATCACGGGACATTTGAGGCCTACCGGGAGGCCAAGGCCCGGCTATTCCGTTACCTTTTCGCAGGACACCGCAAGCCGGATGTTCCTAAGGTCAGCGTGCTGAACGCCGATGATCCCTCTTACGAGTTCCTGAGGGCCATACCGGCCGATTTGCAGCTCTCCTATGGCGTTGAGCGGGCTGCGGCCTTTCGGGCGGAACGGGTGAAGCTCGCGGCCAAAGGCGTCGCCTTCACCGCCAGGACGCCTCGGGGCTTGATCCAGGTGAAACTGGCCCTCCCGGGCCGCTACAACGTACATAATGCCCTGGCCGCCCTGGCAGTGGGACTATCTCAGGGGCTCCCCACCGAGGCGATTCAAAGGGGCCTGGCCTCGGTACAGAGCATCACCGGGCGTATGGAGCCGGTCGAGGCCGGCCAGGACTTCCAGGTCTTCATCGATTTTGCCCACACGCCGGCGGCCCTGGAGGAGGCGCTGAAGCTCTGCCGGACCATGGCCCACGGGCGGGTGATCGTGGTCTTCGGCTGCGCGGGGCTGCGGGACCGGGGTAAGCGGCCGTTGATGGGGGAGAGTGCCGGACGCCTGGCGGATCTCGTGGTGATCACCGCCGAGGACCCCCGCACTGAGGACCTGGACGACATCATGGCCCAGATCTCCGCCGGGTGTGAGAGGGCTGGGAGGCAGGAGGGCCGGGACTACTGGCGCGTCGGCGACCGGAGCGAGGCCATAGACTTTGCCATCCAAGAGGCCCGCCGGGGCGACCTGGTGCTCGTCACCGGCAAGGGCCACGAACGCTCCATGTGTTTCGGCGAGACCGAGCTCCCCTGGAGCGACCACCAGGCGGCCCGGGAGGCGCTGGGGAGGCGGGGGTGGAAGGACCCCCACTCATGTCCACAATAGCTCGCGAACGCCAGAACGAGAGATCGAGGGAGAGCCTTTCTTTGCCATTAAAAAAAGCCCGGGCTTTTGAGGTGCGGCCGGCGGGGGTGGCCGACATCCCGGCATTGGTCGCCATGCGGCGGGCCATGTTTGTGTCCATTGGGCATACGGAGGAGGCGGTCCTGGCAGCCATGGTGGAGGCCAGTGCCGCGTACTTCCACCAGGCACTGCCCGCAGGCGAGTTCCGTGGCTGGGTGGCGGAGGCAGGAGGGCAGATCGTGGGATGCGGGGGGCTAGTGGTGCACCGCATCCCGCCCACGACCTACAACCTGGACGGCCGGGTGGGATACATCATGAACATGTATACGCTCCCGGAGTGGCGCCGGCGAGGGGTAGCCCGCGCCATCATGGCCGCGATGCTGTCCTGGCTCCAGGCCCAGGGCGTCTCGGTGGCCACCCTGCACGCCACGCCCCAGGGGCGGCCGCTCTACGAACAGTTCGGCTTTGCCCCCACGAACGAGATGCGGGTCTTGCTAACGGAGCCTAAAAGCCAGGGATAAACCTGGCGCTATGGCCCGACCAGCCGACACGGCGGCAGGCTATTATTGTGAAAGAATGCGGCCTACTCTTCCAGGAGGTGGGTCTCCAGGATCTGGTCGGGCTGGAAACCTTCTAGTTGGAGGTAGTGGCGGGCAGACTCGGCCAGGACCCCCAGGGGCACCAGGCCCACGATCTCGCTGCTCACTACGGAAACGCCAAGGCGGGCAGCCTGGACCTTGACCGCCTCGAATACCTGCCACAACGGAGTGCTATAGGGGTCCACCAGGTTGATGGAAACCTGAACCAGATCGCGTTCCGCAAGCTTGATCCCCAGGGCCTTCACGTGGGGCAGGCCGCCATCCCTCTCCCGGATGGAACGGGCAATCTCTTTGGCCGTCTCTACCCGGTCAGTACCCAGGTTCACGTTGAAGGCCACGAGATAGGGGCGGGCACCCACGGCCACCGCGCCGGCGGTGGGATGGGGCAGGGCGGGCCCATAGTCCGGCCTCCAGGCCGGGTCCTGCATCTTCTGGGCCAGCCCCTCAAACTCACCCCGCCGCACCTGGGCCAGGTCTCGGCGCTGGGGCACGGTGGCCGCCGCCTCGTAGAGGTACACCGGTACGGCCATCTCCGCACCGATGCGCCGGCCCACCTCCTGGGCCAGGGACACGCACTCCTCCATGGAGACGCCACGGATAGGCACGAATGGTATCACGTCCACCGCGCCCATGCGGGGGTGGCCGCCCCGGTGCCGACGCAGGTCGATGAGTTCCACGGCCTTGGCGGAGATAGCCAGGGCTGCCCGACCCACCGCCCCGGGTTCGCCCAGGAAGGTGAGCACGGTGCGGTTGTGGTCGGGGTCGGAGGCGACGTCCAGGACCCGGACGTCCTGGGCGGCGGCCACGATTTTCTCAATGACGCTTTTGTCTTTCCCCTGGCTGAAATTGAGGGCGCATGCGATGAGCTTCAGCACGAATTTTTCCTCCAAGGCCGAAGGCGGTGGCCTTCGATCAGGCCAGGTCAGATCGTAGCCCTGGCCGGACAAGGCTGAAGGTACTGGTCATGAACGCCTATGAAGGGCCAGGCTGCCAAGGGAACCCCTCCCATCTGCTACTAAAGAAAACACCACTTAGCGGCGGGCTTAATCCGGGGTGCGGTTGTAGGGCAGCTCGGCGATCTTCATGAGCTTTTCGAAGTGATGCACCGCCTCGATAATGCGCACGGTGCCCGACCGGGAGCGCATGACTATGGAATGGGTCTTGGCTCCTCGGCCAAAGTAGCGCACGCCTCGTAGTAGCTCTCCATCGGAGATGCCGGTGGCGGCGAAGAACACGTCGTGGCCGGCCACCAGGTCGTCGGTGGAGAGGACGCGGTCCAGGTTCAGCCCAGCCTCCAGGGCCTTCTGTTTCTCCGCCTCATCCCGGGGCCAGAGCCTGCACTGGATCTCACCGCCCAGGCACTTGAGCGCACAGGCGGCCACCGTTGCCTCGGGCGAGCCACCGATGCCCATGAGCGCATCGATGCCTGTGCCCTCCATAGCGGCCATGATGGCGCCGGCCACGTCGCCGTCGGAGATGAGCTTGACCCGGGCCCCGGCCGCCCTGATCTGGCCTATTAGTTCCTCGTGGCGGGGGCGGTCCAGCACTACCACCGTCAAGTCATCCACCTCGCGCTTCTTGGCCTTGGCGATGTTCTTGAGGTTGCGGGCCACGGGGGCAGTGATCTCGATGTGGCCAGCAGCCTCGGGGCCCACGGCGATCTTGTCCATGTAGACGATGTTCTTGGGATAGTACATGGCCCCTCGCTCGGCCAGGGCCACCACGGAGATGGAGTTAGGGAGACCCTTGGCCAGGGCCCGGGTGCCGTCCACCGGGTCCACCGCCACGTCCACCTTGGGAGGCAGGCCGTTGCCGATCTGCTCGCCGTTGTACAACCGCGGCGCCTGGTCTTTCTCCCCCTCGCCGATGACGATGACGCCGTCCATGTCCACCATGCCCAGCACGTAGCGCATGGCATTCACTGCCGCCCGATCCACAGCCTCCTTGTCGCCGCGGCCCATCCACCGGCCGGCCGCCATGGCCGCGGCCTCGGTGACGCGGACCAGCTCGAACCCCAGGTTGCGTTGAATGGGCTCAGCCATCGTCCTCCTCCTGGCGCGGCATGTTAGGTCCACGTCAGCGCCGACGCCGACCGAGGCGATTATAACCCTTGGGCGAAGGGGCTGTCAACCAGAGCACCATGGTTCCGAGCTAAAGGTTTCAAACCCGGCAGAGCCATTCGAATGGGAACTTTCCGACGCCGAGGGGCGTCTATTAAAGGGGAAGGAGCGGCGAGGCCAGGTTTCTTTGCTGGTAAAGGAAGAAGGAGCGAGAGAATGAAGACAAGATTTATGGCCCTAGTGACACTAGCGGCGTCCCTTTTTCTCTCAACGCCAGGGGTGGCCAGCGCCGACGGCATCATCATCCCCCACCCGCCTCCGCACCTGCCGCCCGCCATCCTGCCCTACCTGGCGGTGAAGTACCACCGGGTACAGGTGACCATCGACAACCAGGTGGCGGTGACCAGGGTGGACCAGGTCTTCGTGAACGACACCGACCGCGACCTGGAGGGCACTTACATCTTTCCCTTGCCCGAAGAGGCCGCCATCTCCGATTTCGCCATGTACGTGGACGGCCGGCGGCTGGAGGGCAAGATCCTGGATAAAAACCAGGCCCGGCAGATCTACGAGCAGATCGTCCGAGGCCGCCGGGATCCCGCCTTGCTGGAATACGTGGGCCGCAACGCCTTCCGGGCCAGCATTTTTCCCATCCCGGCCCGGGGCGAGAAGCGCGTCCAGCTCGAGTACAGCCAGGTGCTCTCGGCCGACCAGGGCCTGGTGCGTTACCTGTACCCCCTGAACACTGAGAAATTCTCCTCTCGCCCGCTGCAAGAGGTGACCATTCACGTCCGGATCACTTCCCGAGAGCAGATCAAGGCCGTATACTCGCCCAGTCACCAGGTGGCGATCAAGAAGACCGGCGCCTACGCCGCCGAGGCCAGCTACGAGCAAACGAACGTCAAACCCGATAGGGACTTCCTGCTGTATTACACGGTCTCACCCCAGGACTTTGGCCTGAACCTCCTGACCTATCGGGAGCGAGGAGAGGATGGGTTCTTCCTGCTCCTGGTGGCACCAAAGTACGAGTTCGAACGCGTGAAGATCGCCCCCAAGGATGTGACCTTCGTCCTGGACACCTCCGGCAGCATGCAAGGGAAGAAGCTGTCCCAGGCCAAGGAGGCCCTGCGCTACGTGCTGGATAACCTGAACGACTTCGACCGCTTCAACGTCATCGCCTTCAATACCGCGGTGACCCGGTACGCCGATGGGTTGGTGCCCGCGGCCCAGCGGGGCGAAGCGCGGCGCTTCGTAGATGGCCTGGTGGCCAGTGGCGGAACCAACATCAGCCAGGCCCTCACGGAGGCCATGAAAGACGCGGACTCCGGACGGCCGGCGATGATCATCTTCCTCACCGATGGCCTGCCCACCGCCGGTCTCACCGACCCCCAGCAGATCCTGGACAGCGTCAAGCGAGTGGCCGGACCGTCCACCCGGCTCTTCGTCTTCGGCGTGGGCGACGACGTGAACACCACTCTCCTGGACACCCTGGCCCAGAACCACCGGGGCACAAGCGAATACGTGCGCCCCGGCGAGGACCTGGAGGCCAGGCTATCGGGCTTTTACACCAAGATCAACCTGCCGGTTTTGTCGGACCTGGAGCTGGGTTTCGGCCGGATCAAGGTCTACGACATGTATCCAGACCCGCTGCCGGACCTGTTCCAGGGGAGCCAACTGGTGCTGCTGGGCCGCTACCGCAACGATGGGGCCGCCACGGTGACGTTGGCTGGCCGCCTGGGCGATCGGCCCCGACGTTTCGAATACGAAGACGTAGTCTTTCCCAAAGAGAGCAGAGCCAATGACTTCATCCCCCGTCTCTGGGCAACGCGCAAGATCGGCTATCTCCTGACCCAGATCCGGCTGCACGGGCAGAACAAGGAGCTAGTGGACGAGATCGTGGCCCTGAGCCTGCGCTACGGGATCATGACGCCGTATACTTCCTTCCTGGTGGACGAGCGCCACAACCTGTTCGCCGCCGGCGGGCCGGAAAAGGCCGCGGAGGACCTGCACCGTATGATGGCCAGGCCCGCGCCCACCTCGGGGCCCCAGGCGGTGTTGAACAGCCAGGGACAAAAGGAGCTGCGCCAGGCCGAGACCACCGTCACGGCACCGGAGATCAAGCCGGTGGGAGAGAAGACCTTCATCCTGCGCCAGGGGGTCTGGACCGACTCCACCTACCGGGAGGGCATGAAACTAATTAAAATAAACTTCGGTGGCGAGGATTACTTCAAGCTCCTGGCGGGCTATCCCCAGTGGGGCAAGTACTTCGCCCTGGGGAAGCAGGTGATCGTGGTCCTGGACGGCGTGGCCTACCAGGTGGCGGAGGGCAGTTACCCCTCGGTGACCGTGCCGACCAGGCCCACGCCACCCTCCAGCATCATCCCGCCCGTCCCCGACGATAACCTTCTGGCCCGTCTCTGGCGCTGGGTGAAGAGGCTCGTCGAGACGTAGGAAGGTGTCTGTCGGTCTTGTCTACCACCATTGATAAAAACACCCGGCGCCGCATCGGCACGGGTGTTTCGATTGTTTAATCGGTACACCACAGGGCCAGGGACGGATTTGGCGGCTTAAACAAAATCCCCTCATTTCTTCATAATCTCTTCACATTTATGCGTTATGATCAGGGCACAAATCGGACAGGAATTGTCCAGTCTGTTTGAAGGAGGTTTCGACAATGGGTAGAAGTGGTTGGCTGGGGGCCCTGGTCTTCGGACTGGTGGTGCTCCTGGTCTTCTGTGTGGGCATCGCCCTCTTGCCGATATTATTCGGCGGGTTCGGCGGCTACGGACCCGGGTACTTCGGGGGCGGTTGGGGGCCCGGCGGCATGATGGGTGGCCGAGGGATGATGGGTGGCTGGTTTCCAGGAGGGATGATGGGAGGGCCGGGATTCGGTCTCGGGCTCTTCGAGCTCCTGGCCATGGCGGTCATGGTGGGCCTGCCGGTGCTGTTCCTGGTCCTGCTGGTCCTGGGCATCGTGTGGTTGGTGAAGTACTTCAGCGCGCCTCGCGTCCCTGGGGCCACGGCGGCGGTTCAGCCCAGCGCCACCTGCAAGAGCTGCCAGAAGCCGGTGCAGGCGGACTGGCAGGTATGTCCGTACTGCGGAAACAAGCTGGGCTAGGGCCAAGGCTCGGATTCTTTAAAAAGAACGCCGGGGCTGCGGTAACTGAGGCCTGGCGTCTTTGGCAAGTGGCCCAACGCGGTTGGGCCAATACTCTCCGATGCCGTTTGGCATCGGTTGGATATAGGCGGGGGGCGGGCTGTCCCCCGCCAACTGGAAATGAGGCACGAAATGAAAAGCGCATTCAAATGGTTGTTGTTGGTCACCAGCGCCGCCCTGGTAGGGCTGGTTTTGGTGGCCGGGGCGGCTGGTCTAGTGGCCCTGGGCCGGGGCTTGAGCCGGACGGCGGCGTGGTCGCCTGACGTCCAAGGACCGGGCCCGCAGGGCTTGGGGGGAGGCCGCGGTTTCCCGGGCGGATGGGGGCCCGGCGGCATGATGGGCCGGTGGGGCCAGGCGGTTCCACCGGGATCCTCGGCCATAACCCTGGACCAGGCCGTGGACATCGCCAAGGCCTTCCCGGCATCCCGAGGCTACACCGACATCGAGCCCACTGAGGTAATGGAGTTCACGAACAACTTCTACGCCGAGTACAAAGAGAAGAGCACCGGCATTCACGCTTTTGAGGTGCTCATCGACAAATACTCAGGCATTGTCACTCCGGAGATGGGCCCGAACATGATGTGGAACACCAAGTACGGCATGATGGGTGGCGGAGGCATGATGGGCGGCTGGTTCCGGCGCAGTTCCCCTACGGCCCAGATGCCGGTGACCGGGGAACAGGCCCGGCGCTATGCCCAACAGTATCTAGACGCCAACCTGCCCGGCACCCAGGCCGACGAAGAGGTGGACACCTTCTATGGGTACTACGGGCTCCACGTCTTGCAGGGCAGCAAGGTCTACGGCATGCTCAGCGTCAACGGCTACAGCGGCCAGGTCTGGTACCACACCTGGCACGGGGACTTTATCCGGATGAAGGAACTGGACTAGCCACCGAGATGGCGCGTAAGGGGCGGCGAAGAGTCTTCGTCGCCCTTTTTTCTTTCCCCGATGCCCTTGGCTAGGCACACCAGTTCTGGTACAATTTATTTACCAGTAAAGAATGGAGGACGCCGCAGGGGAATCCCATGCCGCCTGACGAAGATAAGAAAGTGCTGGTAGCCATCATGAATAGCCCCCGGGACTTCGCCATCGCCCGGGATGAGCACTGGTATCGCCTCCCGGTGAAGAGGGCGCCCAAGGACCTGGAGGTCGACTACCTGGCCCTCTATCAGACCAGGGTCTTCGGGGAGGAAAAGTGGGCCATCAACTATTATGCCGAAGTAAGGGGGATCAGCATAGCCAGGCGCCGGGATCTGCTCCCCGGCGAGCCCACTCATCCCAGGGCCGACGATGACTACTACCGGATTGCCATCGGCGAGCTGCAAAGGCTGCCCAGGCCGGTGGTCAGCAGGAGGTGGCGGAGGATCACGTTTGTGGCGACGACCCTCGGGAAACTGCTACGCGCCAGTGAGATGGCGGACATACGTTGAGACGGCCCATTTTCACCACACTGCGAAAACGCGTCTTCAAGTGAAAACCGGCGCTGGACTTCGTTCTCTCCACGATCCAGTAGGTCAGGCTGGTGACCATAGCAGGCCCAGCTTGTCCAGGACATGTCGCAACTGGTCTCGGGCTTCTTCCTCCAGGTCTCCCACAGGGCCCTTGGCCGGTCCAGCGGGCAGGCCAATGAGCTCCATGGCCTCCTTGATCACCACTGGGAACGTGCCCAGGTTAAACGCTCGGCGCAGTGGCAGCAGCCGGTATTGAAGCTCCACCGCCGTGGCCACATCGCCCCGGCACACCGCTTCATAAAGATCAACCACGAGCCTGGGTGCCACGTTGGCCGAGGCAGCAATGGCCCCCGTGCCGCCCATCAAGAGCGTGGCACAAATAAGGGCGTCGTTGCCTGCCAGAACGCAGAAACCCCTTGGGCACTCGTCAATGTATTCCATCGTCTGCACTAGGTCGGTGCTGGAGTCCTTAATGCCCACCACGTTGTCCAGCTTAGCCAGCTCTACCACGGTGGCGGTGTTCAGGCTCACACCGGTGCGAGGCGGGTTGTTGTACAGCACCACCGGCAGGTCCACCGCCGAGGCGATGGCACGGTAGTGCGCGAGCAATTCCCTTTGACTCGGCCTCACCATGTACGGGGTTATGACGGAAAGGGCATCAGCCCCCAAGGCCGCCGCACGCTTTCCCAGGGCGATGCATTCGGCGGTGGTGGTGGCCCCAGTGCCGACGTAGACCGGAACGCGGCCATGGACCTGGTCCACCACTATGGCGGTGACTTGCTCTTTTTCGGCCGCGGAGAGAGCGTAGAACTCCCCCTGGGTGCTCACCGCGAACACCCCATGGACTCCATTCGCCAGCACGTGCTCAACCAGCCGTCGCAAGGCTTCCTCGTCCACCGTCTGGTCCTGGTGCAAAGGCGTAGCCAGAGCAGTAATGATTCCCTGCGGGCGAAAATGCGTGTTCATCTTTCACCTCATTGTTGTTTTCGATAGGCAGGGCTCTCCGGTCGAAGTCACGATCCGGAACCGTGTCGAGGCGCCATCCCGCGATCGCTGCCGCAACCCAAGACACGCAGCGAGGAACGAATGGGCAAGCCAGCCCGTCGTCATCGTTGCCAGGCTCCGCCCGACGTTGACAGGCGCGCCAACGCCCCACCCATGCGCTCCAGGCCTTCTGCGAGCTTATCATAAGAGTTAGCATAGGAGATGCGCAAGTACCCTCGACCATGCTCGCCGAAGGCCTCCCCGGGCACCACGGCCACTCCAGCTTCTTCCAGCAGGTAGAGCGCCAGCTCCTGGCCGCTCAAGCCAAAGGCGGAAATGTCGG
>DYIS01000018.1:16345-16567 GCA_020723545.1 Ktedonobacter racemifer | reverse complement strand
AAGAACGAGCCGAAGATCGGTTTAGATAACGGCAGGGCTGGTGCGGGCCCAGGGAGCGATCAGACCCACTTCTTGGCTTCGGCCGGCGCTTCGGAAAAGTAGTAGAGCAACCAAAGGGCAGCGAAGATGGCGATCACGATGAAAAAGAACCATGTGGAGGGTGGAGCGCCGACGACTAGAAGCTCATAGAGCAGAGCCAGGCCGCCCAAGATGGTATAGGCT
>DYIS01000018.1:2287-16335 GCA_020723545.1 Ktedonobacter racemifer | reverse complement strand
ATTTCCATTTTAAGGACGATAGCCACCCTTTGCCATATTGGCTCGATCAGCGCCAACCACGAGCTGACACCCAAAGCCAGCAAGGCGGCGCCGAGTCCCCGGGCGGACACGGGTTCTACGGTGGCAAAGCCCAGGACGCTTGCGAAGAGATCTGGGGCCAGCAAGAATGGGAGCCCCAAGACCAAGCAGACCACGGCGTGAACCAGAAACGTGTTCTTCAGCCCATCAGGCACTGGCTTATCCATTGTAACCTCCTATTCTATTCCCATGGCCACGGGTGAAAGGTAACCATGCTGTTGGCCGCCACTATCCTGCTGCCCTCACCAGCCCACGCTCGCCGCAACGCATCGAATTCCCTTTTCTTTCACCTCCCTGCAACGATAATGGGATGTTGGAAAACTGGGAATGGTGTCGATATTATCTCAATTTATTATACCACAAAACGGCTCGGTTAAGACCACTAATACAGAGCAGTTTTTGGCACGGCATTAAACGAACATGGTGATTCCTGCTTGCGACTATGCACCGGTACACCTTCCAGGTGTTTCCTCGCTTCACCTGGAAGGTGTACCGGTGAACGGGGGAAAACGTGTGGGGTGTGCCGGGGACATTACAAGGAGCGTATGACCGAGGCCAGGAGACAAATGGCCAAGGCGTATTCTGCCAGCTCCAGGTGCTCGTCCGGGGTGTGATCCAGGGAGGAATCGCCGGGCCCGTAGGCCAGGATGGGCGCTGCCCAGCGAGGCCCCACCACGTTCATGTCCGAGGTGCCGGTTTTCAGTTTGAAGGAGGGATGGCCGCCCGCTTGACGGATAGCCTGAAGGAACAACCGCACCAGGCGGTTGTCCTTGCCTGCTCTGAAGGGAATCGCCTGCCCGTAGAAGTCCAGGGAGCCGGGGCCCTTGAGCCCCAGGATGTCCTGCTGAAGCCTTGCCAGCTCGAGCCCCGGAGGAACCCGGAAGCCTAAAGTGGCTTCTGCCCGGTCGCTGAAGTCCTGGTTGGATGATCGGATGCGGTCCAGCGCCACGTCCAGGGTATCGAATCCCGTCCTGGCCCGGTTGTACGCCTGGACGTAGGCCAGGACCTCGTTCCAGAAGGCCACCGCCAGCTCGGCGGCAGTGGGCTCCCGGCGAGCGGAATGGCTGGCTCGCTTTTGCACCGAGAAGTCAGCCAGGAGACGTCCCTTGTAACCCAGTGTGAGGGAATCCCAGCCGCTGGGCTCGCCCACGACCACGTAGTCCGGCCTATAACGTTCCAGGATGTAATGCGCGCCTTTGGAGGAGCGGGTTTCCTCCTCCACTGCGCCGATGACCACCACCCGCTTGTCCAAGCCCGCCGGCAGGGAGGCCGCGGCGGCGACGAAGGTGGCCAGGGGCCCCTTGGCGTCCACCGCACCTCGTCCGAAGATCCTCCCGCCTTCTATCCTCACTGGGATGAAACCAGGCACCGTGTCCATGTGGCCCAGGAGCATCACCGTGGTCTCCCCCTCGCCACACTCCCCCACGGCGTTGCCGGCCTCGTCGATGGTGGCCCGCAGGCCCCGTTGGGCCATGGCCCCTACTAGATACCGGGCCAGCTCCCCCTCCTGAGTTGAGGGGCTGTAAATGGCCAACATGTCCTGGAGCAGCGCGATGTCTTGCTCTTGAAGCTCTACCCCATCAGCGCTCATCGGCCTAGCCCCCCAATATCCGGGCGATCTTGTTAACCACTGTTTCCAGGTCCCGGCGTTCGATCACCAGCGGCGGCAGAAGTCGAAGCACAGTATCCCCCGCTGGCAGGGCCAATACCCCCTCGTCCATTAAAGCCCTCAGATAGGGAGTGACCTTGGCCTTTAACTCCATCCCCACCAATAATCCCAGCCCTCGGACCTCTCTGATCAAAGGCGAACGCAGTTGCCCCAGGGCATCCAACAGGAAAGCCCCCAGATCGCTGGCTCGCTGGGCCAGGTGATAGTCCTCCATGTACTGGATGGCAGCCAGGGCCGCGGCTGCTGCCAGGGGGTTGCCGCCGAAGGTTGAGCCGTGGACCAGCCTGGGTAGTTGGGGCACGCGCTCACCGACCAACACAGCCCCCATGGGGAGCCCACCGGCGATGGACTTGGCCAGGCACAGGATATCGGGGGTCAGGCCATAGTGTTCGCAGGCGAACATGCGCCCGGTCCGGCCAAAACCGGTCTGCACCTCGTCGATGACCAGGAGCGCCCCCCGGGCCCGGCAGACCTGTTGGGCGGAGCTCAAGAACTCGGCAGTCGCCGGCCGGACCCCACCCTCTCCTTGCACGATCTCCAGGAGCACTGCTGCTGTGTCTTCGCCCACCGCCGCGGTCAGGGCGCCTGTGTTGTTGTAAGGGACGTGGCTGAACCCCGGGACCAGGGGTTCGAAGGGCTCCCGGTACTTGCCCTCCCATGTGGCGGAGAGGGCGCCCATGGTGCGCCCGTGGAAGCCCCGCTTGGCCGCCACGATGCCCTTGCGACCAGTGGCCAGGCGAGCGAATTTGATGGCCCCTTCGATGGCCTCGGCCCCGGAATTACACAAAAAGACGCGCTCCAGGCCCGGTGGCGCTATGGCTGCCAACTTGCTCATCAGGAGCGCACGTTCTTCGTTGTAGAAGACCTCGGTGCAGGAGATCAGCCGGAGGGCCTGCTGGGCCAGGGCCCTGGCCACGTAGGGGTTGGCGTGGCCCACGTTGGCGGTCCCCTGGCCACCCACGCAGTCGATGTACCGTCGGCCGTCGGCATCCCACAGATAGGCCCCCTCTCCCCGGACCATCACCACGTCCCGCTTGGGGTAAACTCCGGTGGAATGCCGGTCCTCCAATGCCTTGATTTCATGCACATTCATCGGTTTTCTACTCCCCTGAGCCTACGTTTCGACAACCATTCAAGGTGAGCCTAATACCAGCCTGTAGCAAGCCATGTCCCTGCCGCCTGCTCTATCCTAATAGATCACCGTCCCTTTCCCTTCCAGGGCCTGGCTAATGGGCCGCAACGTCCGCCCATCGGCGATGACCACCTGGCTCACCCCACCCCCCAGGGCCTCCCTGGCGCCCAGGAGCTTCTTCTTCATCCTACCCTGGGCGTACTCCGCGTAGCGGTCGATCTCATCTCGGGGCACATGGCTGATCAAGGTCGACGCATCGTGGACGTCCTTGAGCAGGCCAGGGACGTTGGACAGGATGACGAGCCTCTCCGCCTTAAGGGACGCCGCCAGGGCGGCGGCGCCCCGATCGCCGTCTCCGTTAATGGCTTCTCCTTCGTAGCTCAGGGCTGGAGGTGTGAGCACCAGGGTGTAGCCGGCAGCGATGAGGAGCCGGATCAGTCCCACGTTGACCTGTTCCACCCGGCCAGTGAAATCATCGCGCAGCACCTTCACCTTGTCGCCCTCGACGATCTTGACGAAAGGCTTCCTGGGCCCTTTGAACAGGCCGCCGTCTATCCCCGAGAGGCCCAGGGCGTTGATCCCCAGGCACTGCAGGCGCGCTACGATGTACTTGTTGATCTTGCCGGCGTACACCATAGTGAAGATGTCCAGCGTCTCCCGGTCGGTGTAGCGGCTCTCCATGCCGGAGCTGGACCGGACAAAGCGCGGCGGCTTCCCCAGACGTGCCGAAAGCAGGTTGGTCTCATGGGACCCACCGTGCACGATGATGAGCTTCTGGCCGGTCTTGAGGACGTCTGCGGCGTCGGAGCAGACCGCATCGAGATCGATGCCCTCTCCTCCACCCACCTTGACCACGATCATAATGCCCCCTGTATCTGGCAATCAAGAGTCCGATTCGCCCGGGAAACGACCATGCTTCCGATAGTATTCGACAATGCCGCCCTGGTGGAGTATCTCGCAAACAAAGGCCGGCGGCGGCCGGAGGGGAAAAGCCCTCTCACCGGCCACGAGTATCCCCTGGGCCACATCCAGCTCTACCTCCTGGCCGTCGGCGATCTCCTGCGTCGCGGTCTCGCTTTCGAACAAGGGTATCCCCAGGTTCAGGGCATTGCGAAAGAAGATGCGGGCGAAGCTGCGAGCCACGATGGCAGCGATGCCGCATCTCTTCAGGGCCAGGGGTGCGTACTCCCGCGACGATCCGCAGCCGAAGTTGCGGCCGGCCAGGATGATGTCGCCGGCGCGCACGGCCCTGGCGAATTCCGGCCGGTACTCAATAAAGGCGTGGCGGGCCAGGGCTGCCTCGCCGGTCATATAGGGTGCGTAGCGCCCCGGCAGGATCTGATCGGTGTCCACATCATTGCCGAATTTCCACACCTTCGCCATACTGTACCCCCTATAGCTTCACCTCCAACATAGCGCCCTTCGAAGCGAGCCGAGTATCCGATCTACTGCCAGTACTCCCGCGGGTCAGCGATGAAACCGGCCAGGGCCGTCGCTGCCGCCGTCGCCGGCGAGCCGAGATAGATGCTGGCCTCGGGAGAGCCCATGCGGCCCTGGAAGTTGCGGTTGGAGGTAGAGAGGCAAACCTCGCCGGCGCCCAATACGCCCAGGTGGCGCCCCAGGCAAGGGCCACAGCCAGGTGTTCCCACCGTTGCCCCTGCCGCCAATAAGGTGCTCATGGTTCCGTCGGCGACGGCGTCCGCCAGCACCCGGTGGGAGGCGGGTATCACCAGCAGGCGCACCCCCCGGGCGATGTGCCGGCCGGAAAGCAAGCTGGCTGCCCGGTGTAGGTCCTCCAGGCGGCCATTGGTGCAACTGCCTAGGAAGACCTGGTGGACCCGGACGCCCTGGACCTGGGAAACAGGCGCGACCCGGTCCACCTGGTGAGGCAGCGAAACCTGGGGCTGGATCTTGCTCAGATCTATCATTATCTCCTGGACGTACGTGGCGTCAGCATCGGGGTAAAGCCACTCTGGCACTGGATAATGCTGCCGGATCAGATCGTCGGGGGGGACCAGGCCAGCCTTGGCCCCCATCTCCGTGGCCATGCTGCAAATGGTCATACGCGAGGCCAGGCTCGAGCCCTCCACGCCGTGAAACTCCACCGCGCGGTACGAGGCCCCCTCGGCCCCTAACCTCCCGATGAGCCAGAGGATCAGGTCCTTGGCGGTGGTCCCCGGTGAAAAGGCCCCATGGACCTGTACCTTGATGCTCTCGGGCACTTTGAGCCATGTCTTCCCCCGGGCGAAGGCCAAAGCGATATCGGTGGTGCCCATCCCGGTGCCGAAGGCCCCGATGGCACCGTAGGTAGTGGCGTGGGAATCAGAACCCAGCGCAACTGTGCCCGGTTGGACCAATCCCTCCTCGATCATCAGTTGATGACAGATACCTCGGCCCACGTCGTAGAGCCTATTGATGCCTTCTTCTAAGGCGAAGCGTCTCAAGAGGACCTGACCGTCGGCCGTGGCGGGGTTACAGGCTGGGGCCACATGGTCCACAAACAGTGCCACTCTCTCCGGGTCGTGCACCCGCTTTGCCCCTAGCTCCTGCCGCAAGACCCTGATCACGCTTTCGGCGATGGAATCCACGGTCATGGTCATGGTGACCTGGACGACGGCCAGGTCACCAGCCTGAACCTCGTGCCCTGCGGCCCGTGAGATGATCTTTTCGGATAACGTTTGGCCCAAAATACGTCTCCTCTTTTGGCCGAGCCTATTCCATCCTGGTTTCGTAGCTGTCCATCCACTGCTGAAGGATGGTATCCACATCGTCCAGGCTCAAGGGCCTTTCGTCGGCCAACTGCTTGATCTGCAATGTGGCGGCCTTGACCGCCTGCTCACCCAGGGCCAGGTTTAACTGTTCTGCCCGGTGCTTTATGGCATTCCATCCGGTCAGGCGGTGAGCGATGCTCAGGTAGCGGCTGAGCCCGAAATCGCGAGGGTCCAAGATCTCGTAGGTTGCCGGGTTATTCAGCACCGCCTTGGCGTGGACGCCGGCCTTGTGGGTGAAGGCGGCTATGCCAGTGATGTAATTGTTGAACGGTATGTCGACGTTCACCAGGCGCGCTACCAGGCTCTCGATCTCCCGCAGCTTTTCCAGTTTATATCTCTTGACCAGGCTCTTGTCCAGGGCATACATGCGGGCGATGAACCCGCCCAGCGGGGTGATGCCGTTCCGCTCGCCGATCCCCAGCACGCTGACATCGATGTGGGTGGCGCCGGCCTCCAGGGCGCAAAAACTATTGGCGATGGCACAACCGGAATCATTGTGACCGTGAAACTCGATGTCCGCCTTCAGCTCGCGCCGCAGGGCGCTCACCAGGTCATAGACCTGCCGCGGGGAGGCCACCCCCACCGTATCAGCGATGCCGACCCGGTCCACGCCCAGCCCATCTACCGCCCTGTAGACGACCAGGAGATCCTTCCAATCGCTGCGGAAGGAATCCTCGCTGGAAAAGCGCACCTCCAATCCCTGGCCTTTGATGAACGATACCACCTGAGTGGCCGTATCAATGATCTCTTCTATACTCTTGCCGTGGCTGAAGCGACGCAGGGCAGAGGACGTGCCGAAAAGTACGTCCACGCCAGCTACCCCTGTATCCACCGCCTTTCGGGCATCCTCCAGGTTGCAACGAACGTGGGTCAGGATCCTGGCCCGCAAACCCAAGCCGGCGATGCGCTTGGCGTCGCGATAACTGTGAGGCGAGGCGGCGGGAGAGGTGAGCTCCAGGTACTCCACGCCGAAATCGTCCAGAGCCTGGGCGATCTCAATCTTCTCCTCCAGGCGGAAGTTGGCCCCTACGAATTGTTCGCCTTCGCGCAAGGTAGACTCGATGATGTTGAAGCTCGTCAATGACATTTGAGCCCCCTTCACTCCATAGGTGCGATGCTCTTGTTTTCTTTTTTATTGAAGAACGCAGAGCCTATCGGCATCATATCGGGTGTAGTCCGGTAAATTCCAGCCCGGTGGTCTCTGGCCAGCCGCACATCACGTTCATGGCCTGCACCGCGTTGCCCGCGGCACCTTTCATCAGGTTGTCCAGGGCAGCCATAACCACCAGTCGCCGGGAACCAGTCTCTTTTTCGAAGCCGACGTCGCAGAAATTAGAGCCGGCCAAGATCTTCGGCTCCGGATAGCGATACACCCCGGCCTTGTCCTTCACGATGCGTATGAAAGGCTCGGCGCTGTAGAACTGCCGGTAGATGCGCCAGATATCCTTTTCCTCCAGGTCATCCTTCAGGAACACGTGGCAGGTAGCCAGAATGCCCCTTACCAGCTCCACCGCCGTGGCCGAGAAGCAAATCCGGGGAACCTGGCCGTGGAAGGTGAGCTCCTGAGCTATCTCGGCGGTGTGCCGGTGGCCCGTAGGGGCGAAGGAACGTACGGCGCCGCTGCGTTCCGGGTGGTGCGAGGCCAGGCTGAAGCCGCTGCCGCCCTCGGAAGAACCAACTTTCGCCTCCACTACCACTGCCTGGTCCACGTCCACCAGGCTGCTGGCGAACAGTGGATACAGGGCCAGGATGGTGGCGGTGGCATTGCACCCGGCACCGCTGACCAGTTTGGCGGTTCGTAGCTGCTCCCGGTGTAACTCGGGGAGGCCGTAGACACGCTCCCCCAGGAGCTCGGGCCGGGGATGAGCGTAGCCATACCAGCGAAGGTAGTCTCCCGGCTGGGCCAGGCGCAGGTCTGCCGAGAGATCAATGAGGCGAGGTGCAAGGGAACGGAAGCGGTCGATCACCTTGATGGACTCTCCGTGGGGCAGGCAAAGGAACAAGAGGTCACAAGGCTCCAGCTCGCTCATCGCCATGAACTGCATTCGAGTGCGCTGGCGCAGATTGGGGTGTAAGGCGTAGACGTACTTGCCCGCGTTGGACTCCGAGGTCACCTGAGCCACCCGTACCTCGGGGTGGCCCAGGAGCAGGCGCAGCAGTTCTCCGCCGGTGTAGCCCGACCCGCCGACGATGGAGGCTCTCATCCTCGTCCTACCTCTAAGAGGTAATCCACGATACGGCCCGGTATGTCCACGCCGGTGATCTCGATGCTATTGCGAAATTCCATGGTGTAGTTGACCTCGTTGACCAGGAGGCGTCCCTCCGGGGTTTCCAAGAGGTCGATGGCCACCACGCCGCCTCCCACTGCCTGAGCCGCTCTCACCGATAGGCGATGGATCTCCGGCGTCACCGGGCAGTTCTCCGCCCGGCCGCCCCGGGCGGTATTGGTGATCCAATGGTCCGAATAGCGGTAGATGGCGCAGATGGTCTCGTCGCCGACCACGAAGCTGCGAATGTCCCGGTCGGGTTTATTTACGTACTCCTGGATATAAAAGATCGAATGATGATACGAGCCCAGGGTCTCCTTGTGCTCCAGCACTGCCTCAGCGGCATCCCGATCGTTGATCTTGGAGAGGAGTCGGCCCCAGGAGCCGATTGCGGGTTTCAGGACCACCGGGTAGCCCAGGGCCTCGATGGCCTGGAGCGCCGCCTCCGGTGTAAAGGCCAGCATCGTCCTTGGCGTGGGCACCCCGTTCTTGATCAAGGCCTGGGTGGTCAGAAACTTGTTGCCGCAGGTATCGGCCACCTGATAGGTGTTCACGGTTTTGATGCCCCAGTCGTTCAGCACCTTCAAGGCGTACAACGCCCGGGAGTGATTGATGCAGCGCTCCAGGATCACGTCGTAGTCGTAGCTCTTGTTTTGCAGATCGAAAAGGCACTCTGGGTCGTAGATCTTGTCGTAGGCCACCTGGCGCCGATCCAGGGCGTCGAAGATCAACTTCTCCTCAACCCTTGCCCGCGAAAGCAAAATGCCAACTTTCATGTGAGTCACTTCCTTTATACTAGCGAAGCCGCGACTCAGACCGACGAGAGCAATCACCACAGAGACGCGAAGTTCGCTGAGATCTTTCCTTCATTTCTGCGCCCTCGTGGCCCATCCTCCCGCCCCGATCTGGATCGGGGCGGGAGGATCAAACAACTTTACTACGGGTAGGAGCCCAACCGCGTTGGGCGGCTCATGGCCAGTTGTAGGACAAGATGGCATCTTGTCCTACCATCTCCGCGCTCCTCCAAAATGACATCGTTTTCATGCGTCGGGGTGCACCGCGACGCATAGATAACTTGGCGGTAAAAATCTTGCCTGGGACAGCAGCCTTAAGGCTGCAGTCCAAGAATTCACCTTATGAAGGTGCCGAGTAAAGAAACGGTGGACTGAGGGGGCCAGGCGAATGCCCCGACCCTCCCTGTCCCCTGCTATCTGCTTTCCGCTCCCTGCTCGTCACTCCCCCCAGTCCTCTTCTTCCTCCGGGGCCAGTGCCAACTCCAGCGGCTCCAGGCTCACCACCTCCAGCTCGACGCCGCAATCGGGGCAGACCAGGATCTCGCCTTTTTCGGGATTCTTAAGCGTGATCTCCGCCTCGCACTCGGGACACCTGACCATGGCATATACCTCCTTAGGGATGTTTTGGAGATAGAAAAAGAAAACCTCTCATCCCCTTTTGATTCTTAGGGACGAGAGGTTTGTTCTCGCGGTACCACCCTGGCTTAAGCTATCGTAGCTTCTCTCTTTTTCAGGTACGGGAGATCGTCATTGTTCCGATACCTTTTGCCCTGATAACGGTGGCAACTCCGGCCGAGCCTACTGCGATACGCTGGTTTGGTGCCACCAGCGATCTTTTCGGTCGGCGGCTCCCAGGTCTTGTTCGCTGCCCGCGCCGGTGTCGGATTTCCACCCCCGCCGACTCTCTGGACCCGCTTGGCAGTTACTCGTCCTGTTTCCCGCTATTTGTATGTCATTTGTTTAAAGTATATAGCATTTCTCCCATCAAGTCAAGCATTTCGTTGGCGGGTTGCTGTAAAACGGTTCGGATTTCTTTAACTAGTGAGGAGGGCGTTCGGCATCAGGTATTACGACGGCCATAAGAGCCCAGGCTACGGCTATTTGCCTACCGCTTCAATGCTCTCTTGTTGATCAGGTCCTTGATTGTAGCTGCCGTCCTTGTTTTAAGCGCCGAATGCTGCTATAATTTGGACCGATAGCTTGGGGGAGAGGGGAATGCCATCTTTAGGCTTGCCGGAGCTGCTGTTAGTCCTGCTGATCGTGGTCATCATTTTCGGGGTGGGCCGGTTGCCGGAGATCGGCGGCGCCTTGGGGAAAAGCATCAGGGAGTTCCGCCGGGCGACTAAAGAGGAAGAGGGCCCAGGAAAAGAAGACACGCAAAAGGGCGCCAAGGAAGACTAGGGGTGACAGCCCTGGTTTTGGCGGGCGGCCGCAGCCGACGCCTGGGAACCGACAAGGCCTCGCTGGATTGGGGTGGGCGGACGCTCTTGGCGGCCACAGTAGAGAAGATGGCCGCCATCAGCGACGACGTGATCATCGTGGGCAATGTCGGCCAAGCCCATACCTATCCTGGGACCAGGCTGGTGAGGGACGTCTATCCTGGAAAGGGCTCTTTGGGTGGGATATATTCCGGACTGTTGGTGGCCAGGGATTTTCACAGCTTCGTGGTGGCTTGCGACATGCCGTTCCTCAACCCGGGGTTGCTATCATACATGGCCGGTTTGGCTTCCGGCTACGATGTGGTGATCCCCAGGCTTGGGGGCCACGTGGAGCCTCTCCATGCCATTTACTCCAAGAATTGCCTGGGGCCTATGCTAGGGCTCTTGCAAAAGGGGGATCTCAAGATAATTGATTTCTTCGGTCAGGTGCGCATTCGGCACGTGGAGAAAGGGGAGATCCAGGGCTTCGATCCGAGCGGGTTGGCTTTCTTTAACATCAACACCAGAGCCGATCTGGAACGGGCGAAGGCTTTATCGGGATGATCCAGGTCGAAGACATCCATGGCGTGCGCGCGTTCCGGATGGCCAGGGATATCCTGGGACGAGGCCTGTATTGGACGGCGGCCTATTGGGTGGACGGGCTGCTCATAGACACCGGAGCCAGCAGTATGAGTCGGGAGTTTCGGGAGGCAACTGGTAGCCTGCCCATTGTAGGCGTCGTGAACACGCACTGGCATGAGGACCATTGCGGCAATAATGGGCTGTTGCAATGGGTGCGTGGGGTGAAGATCCAGGCCCACCCGCTGGCGCTGCCCTACCTGGCCCGACCCAGGCTCATGGGGCTGCAACTGTATCGGCGGTTCGTCTGGGGCTATCCTCTTCCATCCCAGGCGGAGGCCGTCGGCCCGGCCATAGCGACGCGCAGCCATCGTTTTCAGGTCATAAGCACGCCGGGACATTCTCCGGATCACGTGAGCCTTTATGAGCCGGAGCGCGGCTGGCTTTTTTCTGGCGATGCCTACGCGGGAGGGCTAAGCCCGGTTTTCTGCCGGGACTTCAACGTCTACCAGATCATCGCTTCGCTTAAAACCCTGGCCAGGTTGAGGGCGCGCTTTCTCTTCACCGGAAGCGGCCACGTAGTAGAATGGCCTCAGAGAGCCCTGGAGGCCAAGATCGCCTACCTGGAAGAGACGCAGGAGAAGGTCCTGAGGTCGTACAAAGAAGGCCAGGGCCTTCAGGAGATACGCCGCCGCGTGCTGGGCAGCGAGCATTGGATCAGGTTTGTTACCCTGGGACATTTTTCCGTGGCCAATCTGGTGTGGGCTTTCCTGGAGGACCCGGAATCACCAGTGCGAGTAAAGGAATCCCGGATGTAGCTCCGGCCAAAGGATTTTCCGAGGTGGCAGCACGAGTGTGCAAGGAGGTCAGATGTTTGATTACCTTCAACCGGCACCGTTGGCCGTAGAGGTGTTCACCGCCGACCACTGGATCAGAGGCATAGTGAAAACCCGCCATGCTCGACTCACCGATCTCCTGAACATTACCACCGAGACCATCGTGAATGTGGAGCAAGCGGAGGTTGTCCGCCTGTGCGACCCGCAAGCTGCGCCGGTAGTTGTCCCCCTGGTCCAACTGGCCAAGGAGAGGATCCTCTTCGCCATACCCCATGAGACGGAACGGGCCATGGAGGGCCGCCAGCAAAAACGCATTTTCGCCTTTGTTCAGAAAAAGGTCCGCCAGGTCCTGATCGGCCTCCCTTGCTTTGAGGTCTCTGGGGGACTCCACCAAACCGGCGACCTGGACGCCAGCGAGGCGCTGCTGGTGACCCCGGGCCAGTTCGTCCCGATCACCAAGGCCTCCATCGCCTACCTGCTTAGGCCCCAGGCTAGTTTCAGCGGCGAGGTGGCGGTCGTAAACAAGTCACATATCAGTTTCGTGTTCGAGACACCACCAGAATCCCCGGCAGAAAGCCGGGGCGAGGTGTGCTGACCAGCAGGATGCGCAACGAATCCGTGCCCATAATCTCCGTAGTGGGAAAGTCGGACAGCGGGAAGACGACTCTCCTGGAAAAGTTGATCCCTGAGCTCAATCGCCGGGGCTATCGGGTTGCCACGGTCAAGCACGACACCCACGGCTTCGAGATCGACCGCGAGGGGAAGGATACCTGGCGACACGCCCGGGCTGGCGCTGACGCCGTTGTCATCTCTTCTGGTCAGAAACTAGCGGTGATAAAGCGAACCCGGCGGGAGTTGTCACTGGACGAGATCGCTGAATTGCTGCCTGACGTGGACATCATCCTCACCGAGGGCTACAAACGCGGCCCCAAGCCCAAGATCGAGGTCTCCCGGAAAACGGTCAGCCCGGAGCTATTGTGTTCGCCGGAGGAGCTGGTAGCCATCGTTACCGACCAGTCCTTCCCCATTGGCGTGCCACAGTTCGCCCTGGACGATGCCAAGGGCTTGGTGGACCTGTTGGAGGAGAGGTTCTTGAAGAACCGTCGTTAAGGCTCCCCGTTGCGAGTAGACCTGGCACTTCTTGGCCACCATATTGCGGTGGCCTTTTCAATGTTTGGCGGGCTCCTCCCAGCAGCTCTCGTGTCGAGCAGTTCGGTTGTTGAGTTATAGGATTGCTTCAGGACTATTGGCGCAACGTCCGGCGCTTTAGCCCCAATGGATGGCTCTTTCTCTCCGCCTCGGCCCTGGCCGGGTTTGGCATAGGGTTGTTTTTCCTTTTCTTCAACCTTTACCTCTTACGCCTGGGTTTCCTGGAGGATACCGTCGGCCTGGTGACCTCGGTGACCACGGTGGGCCTCTTTGTCATAGGTGGTCAGTAGCTATTGACAAAGGGTGGTTTTCGTGGTATGATATTATTACTTTATTCATCGAAGGAAGTAAGTAACAATGCTGCGGCTTCGCACCGGAAACCGCGAGCTGATCAAGGACCTCAATCGCAATCTGGTCCTCAACCTGATCAAGAACCGGGGCCCCATCTCACGCACCCAGATCGCCAAAGAGGCCCGGCTCAGCCTGGCCACGGTTTCCGGCGTCACCGCCACTTTGCTTAAAAATGGCCTCATCCAGCCGGTTGGCCAGGGGGAATCCTCGGGAGGCCGAAAGCCGGTGCTCTTAAGGCTGGACTCCCACGCCGGTTACGTGGTCGGCCTCAAGGTCACCGAACATAGATTGATTTGTGCCCTGACCGATCTGGACGCCAATGTCGTCCATCGTAGCACCTTTCCGTTCGATGCTGCGCCTGGCGTTAAGGCGGCCCTGGATTCCACCGCCCAGGCGATACGAACCGTGGTCTCGGAGTCGGGCATCAACCTGGACAAGGTGATCGGCGTGGGCATCGGCCTCTCTGGCGTGATCGATGGCGAGGCCGGGATCTGTCGCTATTCGGCAATACTGGGCTGGCGGGACGTGAAGATCTCCGAGCCGCTGGAAAAGCGGCTCAAGTTACCAGTGTACGTGGACAATGACGTGAACACCCTGACCATCGCCGAGCAATGGTTCGGCTACGGCCGGGAACACGACCACTTTTTGGTGGTGACCATCGGCCGCGGGATCGGCATGGGTATGGTGGTGAACGGCCAATTCTACCGCGGTGCCTTTGGCGGAGCAGGAGAATTCGGACATACCACGATGGGAGAGGACGGCCCCCTTTGCGACTGCGGCAAACGGGGATGTTTGGAGGCCTGGGCCGCCGATCCCGCAGTGGTCAGATTGGCGGCGGAGGCTGCTCAGCGAGGTGAAAGCCCGGGCTTGGCACGATTGCTTGAGGAAAGCGGCGATGGTTTGACCCTGGACCTGGTGGTGAGCGCGGCTGAAGGTGGGGACCGGATCGCCCGCGAGGTCCTGGCCCGGTCGGGCTACGACCTGGGGGTGGGCATTGCCAATCT
>DYIS01000018.1:0-2277 GCA_020723545.1 Ktedonobacter racemifer | reverse complement strand
TCTTCAACCCCCAATTAGTTATCGTCGGTGGCGAGGGGGTGCGGGCTGGCGAGTTCCGCCTGGGACCGATGCGAGAGGCGATCCGCCAGCATGCCTTCAACGGCCTGGCCCAAGGCCTAGAGATCATCATCGAGCCCTCCGGCGATGACGCCTGGGCCCGGGGCGCGGCCAGCCTGGTGCTGGGAGAGGTATTCAAGTCTCCGATCTATCGTGGTGAACAGATCAGCCTGTTGGCATCGTAAAATGGATTCTTTTTTTGGCTCACTTTCTTCGCTCATCGAAAGAATGGCTCCGCCACGAATCGTATGCCTGGCAAGGTTGGGCTATATGAGCGAGACCTTCATGTTATCGTATTGAAGAGGTGATTGGTAGGAAGGATTTCTTCTCATTGGTCGCATAGCTGGTGGATCGGGGACAGTGCTTCAACTGTGGCGTGTGGTATCTTCGAATGGATCGTTTGCTCGTTTCCATAAAGGGTCGCTGCTTCAAAGGAGGTGGTGTTAGTTCAGCTTCGGGCTTGAGACCCTGGTTAGAAGCGGGGTGGAGACACCCGTAGTATAATATGGTTAGGGAGAAGGACGATGAAAAAGTTCATGTATCTCTTGCTTGTCGCAGCCTTGCTTTCGGGCCTCGTGGCCACCACCACAGCCTGCGGCCCAACGCCGACGCCGGGCCCCACCGCTACCCCGAAGGTGGTGGAGAAGATCGTGGTCATCACGCCCACCCCGGCACCCAAAAGAGTAACCCTGATTATTACCGGGCCATCTTCCGGGGAGACGGGGTACAAGGTTCTCCAGAAACAACTGGAGCGCTTCACGAAGGAGAACCCCAACATCGAGGTCAAGATCCAGGAAATGCCCTGGTCGTCCACCTTGCAGCATGACATGTTTGCTACCTGGAGCGCTGGTCAACTTCCTACGCCAGATATTCTGCGATTGGACATTGTCTGGCCAGCAGAGTTTGCCGCAGCCGGCTGGGTCATCCCCCTTGACGACTACATCAAGAAAGCTGGCATTGACATGAAGGACTTTCTGGAAGGCCCCCTCAGCGGCTGCACCTATCAAGGGAAAGTGGTCTGCCTGCCCTACTTCACCGACGCCGGGTTGCTCTACTATCGCAAAGACCTCCTGGAGAAGAATAACTTCAAGCCCCCGGAGACCTTCGCCGACCTGAAAGAGCAAGCTCTGACGATCATGAAGAAGGAAGGGATCAAGAACGGTTTCGTGTGGCAGGGGGATGCCTACGAGGGAGGAACCTGCGATCTCATGGAGTATCTCTGGGGCAACGGGGCTGACGTCCTGGATGACAAAGGCAACGTGGTCATTGATAACCCCAAGGCGGTTGAAGCCCTGAGCGTCATGGTAGATTACATCAAGTCGGGGGTCTCACCGGCCGGTGTTACCACCTACAAGGAGGAGGATGCCCGCAACGTCTTCCAGCGCGGTGATGCCGTGTTCATGCGCAACTGGCCCTACGCCTGGGCGGCCATGAATGCCCCTGACTCGCCGGTCAAAGGCAAGGTCGGCGCCAAACCCATGGTGCACGGGCCTGGCCAGAAGAGCGCAGCAACCCTGGGTGGCTGGAACCTGGCTGTTAACA
This sequence comes from Ktedonobacter racemifer, assembly GCA_020723545.1. Taxonomy (GTDB): domain Bacteria; phylum Chloroflexota; class DTOL01; order DTOL01; family JACQYG01; genus JACQYG01. Next base: position 678 of record DYIS01000018.1, on the reverse strand, counting down.
AGTTCAGTCAGAACCCAGATGAAGCCTTCAAACTCGTCGCCTTCCTGACCAGCGCCGAGATCCAGAAGGGCACCGCCCTGGGCGCCGGGCTGAGCCCCACTCGCAAGTCCCTGTACAAGGATGCCGACGTGCTAGCTGCCAACCCCTTCTGGAAGGATTTCTTCGACATCATGATAGGTGCCAAGCCACGGCCGGTGCATCCGCGCTATCCTGAGATCTCCAGCGTCCTCTTCACCGAAGCTCACAAGGCCCTGACTGGAGAGCAGGACGCGGCCACGGCCATCAAGAACATGGCCAAGAAGATCACGGATATCGTGAAGAAGTAACCCTATAGCCCAAGTCGGGGGAGGCAGGCAGTCTTCCCTGCCTTCCCCGACTTAAAAGGCAAGGACGGTCAGAGAATGCGGTTTCTCACCACCATTCACAAGAGAGGTTTGAGCCAAATCCAACTGGCTGCTCTGCTGATGCTGCCGGCCCTGATCGTGATTTTCCTCATCACCTTTTATCCTCTTGCTCAGACCTTTCTGTTTAGCCTGGAAGATTACAACGCCAAGTTCGCCGCTGCCCGCAAGTTCGTCGGGCCGGCCAACTACATCAAGCTGTTCCTTGACCCCGATTTTCGGGCCGCCCTGCGTCAGACCCTCTTTTTCACCGTCGTTTCCGTCTCGGCGGAGTTTG
>DYIS01000017.1:5924-16878 GCA_020723545.1 Ktedonobacter racemifer | reverse complement strand
AACCCGGCACGTTCACTTGCACCTGCCGGAGGGGCACGAAACCCCTGCCCGGCGGCTCAAGCGGCGCCCTCGTCAGACCCTTTTCGTCGAAGACGCTGGCCCTGACCCAGTAGCGGCCGGGAGCTATCTTGCCGGTAATGGGGATGTTGGCCGCCGCCCGGGCTACTGCTCCCCGCGGCCACCCGGCGCGGCCCGAGCCCAGAGCCACCCTCTCGCTCCGGGCCACCGGGGGTCCTTCCGGCGTGGCCGCCAGGTCCACCTCCACGCTCAGCGGCCCTATTTCGCCCTGGTTTAATCTCCAATAGGTGGCAACCCGGGCCACGTCACCGGGGCGAAGGCGCCGAAGCGCCATCTCGTACCCCAAGTAGTCCACCCCATCATATCCTACCGAACCCTGGCCCACGAGCGCTAAGGCCTCGGGTTTGGCCACCAGATCCACGCTGCGGCCGGCGTCCTTGCTGAAGAGCACCAGGCGCCGGACCCCGAACCGCCACTCACCCAGGCGAGCCAGGCGCTGGCCCAGCCATGTCTCTATGACGTGAGCGGGATCGTGGCGGATGGCGTCGGCGCTCACCAGGAGCCAGAGGCCCGAATGCCTGGCCAGGGCCGGTCCCAACAGGAACTCCGCCGAGTCCTCGGCCAGGTCCGCCGCGGCGTTGGGTACGCCGTACCAGGGAAGCCTGTCGTGAGAGTGGTAGGCGAAGACCGGCCACTCCGCATCGGTGTCCAGGATGATGGCGTCGTCCCTGGCGGACAAAGCACGGATCGTGCCGACGATGGACTGAAAGTCGTCAGCCAGAAACCGGGAGTCGTAGTAGCTCTTGAGCGAGTAGCCGGAGAGTGCCAGGAAGGCTGCCAGGCAGACCGCGGCCAGGGGGCGGCTCTTCCGGCCCAGGAGCCCGATGCCCCAGGCCACAAACAGATAGAAAAATGGTGCCAGCACCAGAAGATAGCGCACCGAGACCGGCGGAGTGTAGAACACGGCCCTGGGCAACGAGAGCAGGTAGACCGCCAGCGGTGCCGCCAAAAGGGAGAGAAAGAAAAGCAGGATGCCCTGGGCCAGCAAGTCCCTCTCAGGGGAACGGTCCGGGGGTGTCTTGACCCACCACCAGAGGAAGACGAGGCCCAGGAATCCGGCCAGGACCATCACTGCTCCGGAGAGCCAGGTGTTCTGTTCCAGCTCCGTGGAAATGCCCGTCCCCATCACCAGCCAGAGCAGTCTCAAGAACTGAGCCAGAGGATAGAATGTTGCCTCAGCCTTCCAGGTCTTCAACTGACCCAGGGCCAGTACCAGCCAGGGAGCATACAGGACGACCAACGCCAGTTGCCCCGCCAGCCACCGGATCAGGCGACCGGCAGGGCGAGGCCTCCTAACGAGCCAGGTGACTACCAGGTAGCAATTCTCGACGAGTAGCACCAACCCCGACAGGTAGTGCGTGCCCAGGGCCAGGTAGGTGACGATCAGGTACCCGGCCCACTGGCGACGTGACCCGCCGTCCTTGATGGCCCAGAAGAAATAAAGCGAGGCGGTGCAGAACATGGCCGCCAGGGCATACATGCGCGTTTCCTGGGACCACCAGACGGAAAACCGCGCCGTGGCAGCCAAGAGGGCGGCCAGTAGGCCCACGCCGGGGCCGCCAATCTTTCTACCTAGCCCGTAGAGCAGCGCCACCGTCAACACGCCACTGACCACCGATGGAAACCGTGCTGCGAACTCGCTCTCGCCGGCCAGCTTGAGCCAGAAGTGGAGTACCCAATAGTAAATGGGTGGGTGGTTGTCCCCCGCTGTCCAAAGGGCGATGGCCACCAGTCCCTTTCGTGCTGCCCATACCGAGATGCCCTCATCCCACCAGATGCTCTGGTCGGCCAAAAGGTACAAGCGCAGGCCGAAGGCCAGGAGCAGCACCAAGGAAACGAGCAGGCCGAGCCAATTAACCGGGTCGAAGAATGAGCGACCGCGTCTCACCAGCATCCTCTTCTGCGGAGGCCGCCAGGAGTAACCCTGCCAATCCACATCAACCTTGATCGGTCAGGATTTCGCCACGTTTCTTGTATTGTAGTCCAAAAGATGGTAGAATACAACCCAAGGGGGGATTACCATGGGCACCAAGGCCTATGTGCTGGTGAACACCGAGGCCGACAAGACATCCAGCGTGGTGACCGCCCTGCGCAGCACACCAGGGGTCACTACGGCCGATGCCATCACTGGCCCCTATGACGCGGTGGCCGTAATGGAGGGAGCCGACGTAAACGCCGTCGGCAAGGTGGTCCTCAATGACATCCGGGGCATTCCCGGAATAAGGGCCACTCTCACCTGCTTCGTCATTCAGGTCACCTAAACAGGAATGGCCAGCAGACCACCGGCCTGCCAGGTCATATTTTTCCGTCCGTTCATAGCCGTGTCACATACCCTGAGCATCATCCAGGACTACCGTTGCCTGCTTCCCGGGAATGACTAGAGAGAGGAAAGGAGGGAGAGAGGAGCTATGGCCTACAAGATCACCGACGAGTGCATCGCCTGCGGCGCGTGTGTGCCGGAATGCCCCAACGAAGCCATCAGCGAGGGCGACCCCATTTACATCATCGATCCCAACAAGTGCACCGAGTGCGTGGGGTTCTTCGATGAGTCTCAATGTGCCCTGGTCTGCCCGGTAGCTTCCTGCGTGCCGGATCCGGCCCACGTGGAGTCCAAGGACGAGCTCATGGCCAAGAAGAAGCGCCTGCATCCCGAGTAGACCCGGACGAGCCCAGCGTTGCTGCCGCGTTGGGATTCCAACGCGGCAGCTTTTATCGGAGGGATTTTCAATGAAAATCTCAGCCTATGTCTTTGTGGAGTGCTCTCAGGACCCGGCAGAGGTGGCCCGGGGGCTTAGCAAGGTAGAAGGTGTTGTGAGCGCCCATGCCCTCTTCGGTCCCATGGACCTCATCGCCTACATCGAGGCCGAGGACCTTGCCGGCCTGGATGACGTCATCGCCCGGATGTATTCGATCCCAGGGCTCAAGAGCACCGACACTCGCATCGTCCGCCGCCCAGCCTAGTGCATGCCCCACGGCCGGAAGCCGCGCTACACGTTGAACGTTCCAACGTGCAACGTGCGCCGGCCAGCCTTTTAAAGCCGGTGGCACTTCAACCGGCATACTCGCAAGTTACTGTATCGGCTGGCCCGGCTTTTCGGCCCAGCTCGCCGTTGTTTCACATACCCCCAGGTTTACCCTGCTCTTGGTTAACCTGTTGGTATAAGAACAGGGCTTGCGCTCCACCCAAAAGCCAGTCACATTTCCACGCCCGTAGCCTCACCCTAGCGGCATAAGTGAAAGTGCGGCTCCCCAAAAACTGTAGCTTTTTACACCAGATTCCGGTATAATATGATGTTAATTGTTGTACGATTTGTACGACCCAATGACAGCAAGTCGAGTTTTTCACCATCCAAAAAGCGGACGGAGTTTTTGGTGACTCCCAGGAAAGACTACTACAAGGTACTGCAAGTGGACCCGGAGGCGGAGCCGGAGGTCATTGCGGCGGCCTTCCGCCGCCTGGCGGCCAAGTATCACCCCGACGTGAACCCCTCGCCCAACGCCGACCAGCGGATGAAGGAGTTCAACGTCGCCTATGAAGTCCTGGGCGACGCTACCCGCCGGGCCCAGTACGACCAGGCCCGGGCCCAGGCCACGAAGCGTCGGGGTCGGCCCCGCGGCTCGACGTCCCAGTCCAAGGAGCCTCCGCTTCGCAAGACCCGAGAGACCGCCATGCTGGTGGTGACGCCGGGCCTCTTGTCTTTCGGCACCGTGGCCCGGGGCTTGCAGCCCAGCGCGCGCCTGGAGATCGGCGTCACCGGCGGGCGCACCCTCATCGGCGAACTCCACACCGACCAGCCCTGGATTATGCTCTCCGCCTGCAAGCTCTTCAGCGAGGCCTGCACTGTCCGGGTCACGGTGGACACCCAGAATCTACAGGAAAACCGCTTGCACTCCGGCACCATCACCCTGGACTCGGTGGCCTTCGGCTCCAAGTCCATCCCGGTGTCCGTGCGCATCGCCGCTCCACCCCGTCCGGCCCTCAAGGTGCATCCCTCAACTTTGGACTTCGGGACCATGCACCCGGGCCAGCCCCCCAAGCTGGCGAAGCTCTCGATCGAGAACGCCGGCACCGGCCTGCTGTCCGGTGAGATCCGGCCCAAGGAGCCCTGGTTGAGCGTCCAGCAGGCGCGTTTCGAACACAACACCGTTGTCACCCACATCATCGCCCAGGTGGCTGGCCTGGAGCCTGGCCGGTCTTACACCGGGGAGATCGAGGTTTCCACTAACGGCGGCACCGGGCTCGTCACGGCGCGGGTACAGGTGTCCACCCCACCACCGGTGCAAGCATCCGTCAGGACCGACCCGCCCACCTCGTCGGACCTGGCCTTCTTGCACCAGCGCCTGAGCATCCTGGCCCAGATGGCCGAGCCCACCCCAGCCCAGGCCTTGGAGAAAACAGTCATCGGCTACCTTCTGCAGGCCTGCGCCCCGGGCACAGTGGAGGCCACTCTGTCCAGAGCCGTCTCCACCAGCTCCGGTCTGGGCCAACAGTCAGTTGCCCCCAGTCCTGGCTGGAACAAGGACATCCAGGAGATCATGCGACACCCGAAATTGACCCTGGACATACTCGAGGATCTACTGGAAAGGCTTAGACGATGGCAAGAGCACCAGAAGCCGTAGCCCAACCCTCCGAGGGGATCGTGCGCCCAGTGGACATCGAGCAGGAGATGCGCGGGGCCTATCTGGACTACGCTATGAGTGTCATCACCGCCCGGGCCCTGCCCGACGTCCGCGATGGCCTTAAGCCGGTGCAGCGGCGCATCCTCTACGCCATAGATGAGCTGGCGTTAAAGCACACCAGCCCTTACAAGAAGAGCGCCCGCATCGTGGGCGAGGTCCTGGGCAAGTACCACCCCCACGGCGATGCGGCGGTATACGACGCCATGGTGCGCCTGGCCCAGGACTTCTCCATGCGCTACCCCCTAATCGACGGCCAGGGAAACTTCGGCTCGGTGGACGGCGATCCCCCGGCGGCCATGCGTTACACTGAGGCCCGCTTGACCACCCTGGCCGAGGAGATGCTCCTGGACCTGGACAAGGACACGGTGGACTTCACCGATAACTTCGACGGCACCCTAAAGGAGCCCACCGTCCTCCCCTCCAAGCTCCCCAACCTGTTAGTCAACGGCTCGGCGGGCATAGCCGTGGGCATGGCCACCAACATCCCGCCCCACAATCTCGGCGAAGTGGCCGAGGCCATCGTGCACCTGATAGATAATCCCCAGGCCACCGCCGAGGAGTTTGCCAGCATCGTTCCCGGGCCCGACTTCCCCACCGGCGGGGTCATCGTCGGACTGGAGGGGATCAAGACCGCCTACGCCACCGGCCACGGTCGCATCACCATCCGGGCCAAGGCCCACGTGGACGAGGTGAAAGGCGACCGTCATCATATTGTTGTCACTGAGCTGCCCTACCAGGTGAACAAGGCCAGTCTTCTGGAGAAGATCGCCGAACTGGTCCACGACCGCCGGGTGGAGGGCATCTCCGATCTGCGGGACGAGTCCGATCGCCATGGCATGCGCATCGTCATCGAGCTGCGTAGGGAGGCCCAGCCCCAGCAGGTGCTGAACAACCTGTACAAGCTAACCGCCATGCAGACCACCTTTAGCGTGAACCTCCTGGTCCTGGTGGACGGCGAGCCCCGGGTGCTCACGCTGAAGCGTCTTTTGCAGCACTACCTCGACTACCGCCACCAGATCATCACCCGCCGCACTCAGTTTGAGCTGGGAAAAGCTCGGGCCCGGGTCCATGTGCTGCAGGGCTTACGCATCGCCCTGGATAACCTGGACGCGGTCATTGCCCTGATCCGCGGCTCCCGGGACGCCGATGTTGCCAAGACCGGCCTGATGAAGCACTACAACCTAACCGAGATCCAAGCCCAGGCCATTCTGGATATGCAGCTCCGGCGCCTGGCGGCCTTGGAGCGCCGGAAGATCGAGGAGGAGTTGGCCGAGACCAGGAAGCTCATCGCCCACCTGGAGGACCTGCTGGCCCACCCTAAAGAGATCTTCCAGACCATCAAGGCCGAGGTCCTGGAACTCAAGGAGAAGTATGGCGACCCTCGCCGCACTCGCATCCGGGCGGAGGAGGCCAGGGAGTTCACCGAGGAAGACCTCATCGCCGATGAGGAAGCGGTGGTGGCGGTCACCCAGAAAGGCTACGTGAAGCGCTGGCTATACGAGCAGCCTCGGCGACGGGCCACCAAGGCCAGCTCGCCTGCTAAGGAGCAAGATCCGGACCACCTTCTCCTGGTGGCCAACAATCACGACAACGTATTCTTCTTTTCGAGCAAAGGCCGGGCCTTCGGAGCCAAGTGCCATGCCCTGCCGGACGTAGGGCGCCAGCCCAAGGGCCTCCCCCTGAGCAACCTGATCTCCCTGGAGCCCAAGGAGGATGTCGTCGGCCTCCTGGCCCTCCGGGAAGCCAAGGCCGAGGACTATTTCGTCGCGGCCACCCGCCTAGGCAAGGTGAAGCGCGTGGCGGCGCAGGAGATCTTCCCGGCCCGAGGCGGGGGCCTGAACTTCATAGACCTGGAGGGTGGTGACCAGGTGGCAGGCGCTGTTATGATGCAGGAGAACGACCAGTTGATCCTGGTCTCCGCCCATGGGCAGGCCATCCGTTTCCCTGTGAGTGAGGTGCGGGCCTCAGGCCGGGGCTCCGGCGGGGTTCGGGCCATCAACCTGGACAAGGGCGACGCGGTGGTGGCCCTGGATGTAGCCCGGGCCGGGGATGAGCTTCTCATAGTTACCGCCCGAGGGCACGCCAAACGCACGGCCCTGGACGAATACCCAACCCAGGGCCGCGACGGCAGGGGCGTGGTGGCGACCCGGTTCTCCAAAAGGCCCGAGTCCGGAAATATTGCAGCGGCCTGGGTGATAGACCAGGGCGACGAGCTCGCCCTGGTCTCCTCTCTAGGCCAGGTGACTCGCACGGCCGCTGGCCAGGTGCCCCTGAAGAGCCGCGACACCGTCGTGGAGCCCGTAGCCGAGCTGGAGAAGGGGGATCAACTGGTGGCCGTAGCCAGGTTGGAGAGCCGTGAGACCAGGGAGGGAGTGGAACACAGGGAACGGGAGGAAACCGGGGGAAAGAAGGAAGAAAAGGGGAAGAGGGAAAGGAGGAGAGGACCGGGGCTCAAGGAATTCGTGGAAATAAGGAAGGGGAGAGAGACAGAGGGCTCTGGGAAGAGTAAAGTAGCCGCTTCCATTGCCAAGACGGCTCGCCCCAGTCCGCCACGGATGATCCTGCCCAAGAGATCCGGCCTGGAGGAGCTGGCCGAGCCAGTTTCTTTACCAGTAAAGAAGCCAGCCCAGGCTGCGCCGGCCAAGGCGAAAAAGTCCACCCAAGCCCCACAATCGCTTGAGCCAATCGTCAAACCGGCGAAAAAACCCTCAGCACCTCTTAAGCCTGCCCCGGAGCCCAAGAGAGTCAAAGCCCTCGCGAAAAAGCCTCCGGCGCAATCCAGGCCAACTCGGGCGCCTAAGCCAGAGCCACCGGAAACACCTCCAGCTCCGCCCCGGGGACGGGCCATCCTGCCCACCGCCGAGGAGCTGGAGATAAAGAGGCCTCCCCTCCAGCCCAAGCTGCCGCTCTAGAGGTTCACTTCCCCTCGCACAGTTTGAACCCTTTGGCTACGGCCTCCACCAGATCGGGGTCGGAGACGGCACCCAATAGCTCCTGGGCTTTTTTCAAGGCAGCTCGGGCATCCTTGCATTTTCCCTGATACGCCAGGGACAGTCCAAGCTCGGCCTGGAACTCCGCCGTTCGAGCCTGATCCAGGCCGCCCATCTCCAAAGCCTTCTTAAAGGCCTCGGCGGCCCTGGCATAGTCCTTGGTAGGCGCGAAATAATAGACCCAGCCGATGTGCCCTTGGGCCAGGGCATATCTGGGCTGAAGCTCCAGCGCCTTTTCGAAACCCTGGAGGGCCAGTTCGTAATTACGCTGGTCGAAGTGTCCCCTCCCCAGCCAGTCGAAGGCCTCGGCGTTCTTGGGGTCCACCTCCGTGGCCCTTTGAAAGGCAGCCACCGCCTCGGTGTATTTGCCCAGGGCCCGATAGTTCTTGCCCAGGCCCAGGTGCAGGTAGCTCAGGTTGGGCGCCAGCTCAATGGCTTTCTGGTAACGTACCACTGCCCCGCCGTAGTTGCCCTTCTTTTCCAGTACGTACCCCAGATTGCGCTGAGCATTGTAGCTCTTGGCGTTTAGCTCCACCGCCTTCAGGCCAGCCGCCAGGGCCTGGTCAAAGCGAAACTGGTCGGCATAGGCCTCCGCCAGGTAAGCGTAGGCCTCGGCGTAATCGGTTTTCAGCTCGATGGCCCGTTGGGCTGCCGTCACCGCCCGCTCATAATCCCCCTCCCAATCGTAAGCCATAGCCAGCACCGCCTGGGCCTCGTACGACTTATCGTCCAGGGTCAGGGCCTTGTTGCAGGCTTCGATAGCCTCGCCGTAACGGCCTCGCAACACCAGCACCTTCCCCAGGCCAGCGTAGGCCGATACCGCTCTGACCACCGCCTGATGGGCCTCCTGGCGCCGGGCCTGGGACTCCGCCATCTTGCCCTGAGTGGCCAGGGCCGAAGCCAGGTCGGACAGCTCTGAGGACCCCTGGGAGGCCGCGCTGGCCGCCTCCTGATAGGCGGAGAGCGCCTCTTCCAACTTGCCCTGGCGAAACAGCTCCTGGGCCCGGGCAAATTCCTTGGAGCCGTCGGAGATGGTTGGAGTGGGGGCTGGTGTGGGGGGGGTTTCGATGCGCTTAACCACCACTTTGGTGTAGGCCAGATAGCCTGAGGCTACCATGAGGGCCAGGATCAGCACGATCAAGGGCCAATTGATGCGGGAATGACGGCGGAAGCTCATGGCAGAGCGCACTCCAATCAGTCCAGATGCGGCACACTTCTCAATTATACCCAACCGCGGTGGCGGTTGCAACCGAGCGGGCGCCGCCCCTGTCTTGCGACGATGGGTCTTATCTGTTATACTACGCCAGTCCTTTAAGCCCCTGAACCAGACGGACTAAAGCCGGAAATGTTCTTGCCCCAACGCCGGACTGGCGCATTCACTGGGGAACAGATGAAAGAGTACTTCAAAGCGGTCTGTATCGGCGGTGGCTGTGGCGCATCTCAGGTCATGGCCGGCCTCAAGGCCTATACCAAGCAGATCACCGGCATCATCGCCGTGACCGATTCCGGTCGCTCCACCGGCAAGATCCGCATCGCCATGAACGTCCCTGCCCCCGGCGACATCCGCAACGCTCTGGTGACGCTGTCGGACGGGGACCCGGTGTTCAAGCAACTCTTCCAGCACCGGTTCTCCAGCGAGAAGCTGCACGAGTTGGACGGCATGGCCTTCGGCAACCTGTTCCTGGCCGCCCTTACCCAGATGACCGGCAGCTTCGAGCTGGCGGTCAAAGAGGCGACCCGCCTCCTCCAGCTCACCGGCCGGGTGCTGCCGGTGACCCTGTACAGCACCCACCTGTGCGCCGAGCTGGTAGACGGCACCGTTGTACAGGAGGAGTTCAACGTCCGGGCCCTGAACAAACCGCCCATCAAGCGTGTTTTCCTACAACACCCGGACATCGAGGTGTACCGGGACTGCGTGGATGCTCTTAAGGAGGCCGATCTCATCACCATCGGGCCCGGGAGCCTCTACACCACGGTCATCGCCTGCCTGTTGGTAAAAGGGGTGGCCAAGGCCATCAAAGAATCCAGAGCCGTCCGGGTCTACGTGTGCAACACCACCACCCAGCCGGGCCAGACCGACGGCTTGAGCCTGTCCCAACACGTGAGCGAGGTCCTGAACTATCTGGGCTCCAGCGCCATCGACTACGCCTTGATCAACTCGGGCTCGCCTTCGGAAGAGCTCCGGCGCAAGTACGCCGAGGACCGGGTCTATCTGCTGGAGCCGCACCCCCAAGAGGTACAACGGATCCAAGACATGGGAATCGCCCCCGTGCTGGCTGACTTCGTGGATGCTACAGCCGGCAAAAGGACCCTGTGGGAGAAACAGGATTCGGTGCGCCACGTCCCGGAGCGCGTGGCCGCGGAGTTAGTGAAGCTGATTCAGGTAACTGAGAGGTAGAATGACGCCAGACGGTTTCCTTAAGTGGCTGCGGCCCGGGATGCACGTCAAGCGGTGGCTGGCGCTGCTTCTGGTGGGTATCTTGTGCCTGAGCCTGGGTGTGGCCTACATCATGACCCACCTCTACCGCACCCAGCCATTCCCAGAGTCGGCGTACTGGGTTACCTTGCAGTTTGTGGATCGCCGGCTCCGAGGCCTCCTCTTCCTGGCTGTCGGTGCCGTCTTCGCCGGCGTAGCCCTGTGGAGGCTCAGCCATTCTCTCCTGGCGCCCCTGCTTCCTCCCAGCGGCCAGGACGGATTGGCGGACATCGTCTACCGCTACCGGCAGTTGGGCAAGGGCCCCCGGATCGTGGCCATCGGCGGCGGCACCGGCCTCTCCACCCTGCTGCGGGGCATCAAGGCGTATACCTCCAATATCACCGCCATCGTCACCGTGGCCGACGACGGGGGCAGCTCCGGGCGCCTGCGCCGGGAGCTGGGGGTGCTGCCGCCGGGCGACTTTCGCCAGTGCATCGCCGCCCTGGCCGAGGCCGAGCCCCTGGTGACGGAGTTGTTTCAGTACCGGTTCGACCAGGGCGAGGGCCTGAACGGCCATAGCTTCGGCAACCTCTTCATCGCCGCCATGTCCGGCATCACCGGTAACTTTGAACGAGCCCTACACGAATCCAGCCGCGTTCTGGCGGTGAGGGGGCAGATACTTCCGTCTACATTGGAGGACGTGGTCCTCTGCGCCGAGCTGGACGACGACTCCACCATCGAAGGCGAGTCCCGGATACCGCACGGACCCGCCCCCATCAAGCGGGTATAC
>DYIS01000017.1:0-5914 GCA_020723545.1 Ktedonobacter racemifer | reverse complement strand
AGGCCTGCCATGGCGCGAGTCGAAGTCGAGCAAGCCGACCTGGTCATCGTCGGCCCGGGCAGCCTCTACACCAGCATCATGCCCAACCTGCTGGTGGAGGACATCACCCAGGCCATCAAGGCAGCTCGGGGGAGGAAGGTATACGTCTGCAACGTGGCCACCCAGCCGGGGGAGACCGATGGCTACAAGGCGCGCGACCACGTAAGAACCCTGCAGGAGCACTTTGGCAAGAACCTCTTCGACTACGTGGTCATCAATGACCGGGTGGTGCCCATGCCACCGGAATGGCACGTGGACTCCCTGGGGGGAGGGCCGGAGGCCCTGGCCGGGCTGGGCGTGCGCGTCATCACCGCCGATGTGGTGGAGGAAAAGCGGCCCACCCGTCACAACCCGCAGAAACTCGCCCAGGTCCTGCTGAGCCTAGTGCCCGGCCAAGGGTGATGGCCTTTGGACCTACCTCGCCGCTCCAAGAAACTCATCCCGCAGCACTCCCATCACGATCTCGTCGTGATATTGGCCGTCACGGTAGATGGCCTGGCGTAGGCGTCCCTCGATTACGAGGCCACACTTCTCGTAGCACCGGATAGCCCGGGGGTTAAACGGATAAGTCCGGAGGAATACGCGGTTCAGGTTCAACTCGCCAAATGCCCACTTCAGGACCGTGCGAATGGCGTCGGTGCCATATCCCTGGCCCCAGTATTCTTTCTCGCCAATGGCAATGCCCAGCTCAGCGTGGGAATCCCGGTAGTTAAAGTTATGGAGCCCCAGGTTGCCGATGTGCACCCCGTCCTTGGTCTCGATGGCAAGGACCCTGGTATCTTTGTCCTCCAACTGCCGCTCAAACCATTTTTCTTCTGCCGCGACTGACAGAGGCACGTGCATCGCCAGGAAGCGGATTACCTCAGGGTCATTGAACCATTTGACGAAGCGGGGGATATCAGACCGCTCGATAGCCCTCAGAATCACCTTTTCGCCGACAAGCATCGAGGGACCTCCGATTTGCGCTCGTTTTTAGAGTCGGGGATAGCAATCGGGGCTGAACTCAGGGAAATGGTGGGCCCTACAGGACTCGAACCTGTAACCAATCGGTTATGAGCCGAGTGCTCTGCCGTTGAGCTAAGGGCCCCAGGCACCATTATACTTAAAAAGGCCGGGGATTTCAAGCTTACACTGTGCGGGCCAAGCCAGAGGCCATGGAAAACAGCTCGGAGAGGTTCATGAACAAAGCACTCCGTTTCCCGGAGGGATTTCTCTGGGGCACCAGCACTTCCGCCCATCAAGTGGAGGGAAACAATACCAACAACCAATGGTACCTCTGGGAGAATAGGCAAAGAACCACCCTCCCAGAGCACCAAAAGGCCCCCTGCTTGAACCGCGAAGGCAGGGGCCGCTGTTAGCCCGGCAAATAGCGCCGGTGGCCTAGACATTCTCCCGCAGGGCCTTGATCTTCGGGTCGAACCGGTGGACCAGTTCGTACTCCCTATCCCAGAAAGCCTGGGACTTCATGGAGTCCAGGTAAGCCCTGGAATAGCCGAATTTGCTCCAAACCTCTTCCTTCTGCCGGAAGAGACGTTCCTTCTGCTCTTTGACCTGCACGTCCAGGACGTGCTCGGTGGTCGCCCCCGGGAAGATCTCCTCCGCCCACCGGCCCAGGACAGACGGCGTGACCGGTCCGGCGCGTCGCTCCAGATCCACCATCACCGAAGGATAGCGGTCAAAGGCATCGGTGGCAATGGTGACCACATTGTCGTCCTTGGACAGCCCCAGGTACTTGGCGATCTTAATCGCTCCCAACACGTTGCATATCCCGGAGATGCCGAAGATCCCCACCAGGGACGTGGCCGTCTGGGAAGACAGGCCGAAACGCCGGGCCAGCACCTGGCTCCCATCCTGGATGACCTTTAAACCCTTGACACAATCATCGTCGTGGATGAGCACCACGTAGTCGGTGGTCAGGATGTTATGGATCAGGGTCACCATCTTGTCCCCGATACCCTCGATGCGATGCTGCCCCTGTCCATTCTTGTACAGCGTGGGACACTGTAGGGGCTCTAGCGCCGCCACTATGGCCTCCGGGTAGACGGCCTTGATCTCGTCCCCGGCGCCGATGGTGCCGGCGGAGCCAGGGGCAGAGGCGAAGACGGCAATGCGGCCATTGCCGAACCCCCGGGCCACCTCCAGGGCGCTCCTGCCGGTGACGTAGCGATGGAAGCGATAGTTAGGCAAGAGCTCGAACTGGGCCAGGACCTTGTACTTAGGGTTGGGAATGTAGGTGCGGTGGGTGCGCTCCAGGGTCAGAATCACGTCGCTCTCGGTGCCCGGGGTAAGGTCCAATTCGCCGCCGTACTTCTTGATGCGCTCATAGCGCTCCTGGCTCATGTTATCTGGCATGACCACCAGGGCCTGGTAGCCCTTGAGCCGGGCCACGTAGGCGGTGCCGATGCCGAAGTTGCCGGTGGAGGGACCCACAATGGTGTGGCTCCCGGGGGCGATCTCCCCCGCCACCTCGCCCTCGATGAGGGTGGTGTAGGCCGGGCCCACCTTGTCGCTGCCGGAGGGGAAGTCCTTCCCCAGCATGACAATGATGTTGGCCTTGACCCCGGTGAGTTCCCTGGGGAACAACAAGGCATTAATGCGGCCGTCAGGCCGCCTCCAGGTGATGTTGAAGAGGTTCAAAGGGTCCAGTTCGTTGGTTGCCTGGGCTTTCAGGGCCTGAGCACGCACGGCGGCCGGGAGTTCGTTAGGGTCCAGCATCTCCTGATAGGTAGGGCCCGGGACGATCTTCGCCGTTTTGGTCATGATCTCACCTCACATTGCTAAATTTCGAATTGCGAAATTCGAATTTCGAAATTACCCCTTGACTGGTTTAAAGCAGCAACGCCAGGGCTCAAAGCCTCCGCCAAAGCTCCCGGGCGTGGCTCCGGGCCCGGGCCATCACCGCAGGCACGTCGGCCGTGACCACAGTGCCATCGCGGATCACGGACTTCCCGTTCACCACCACTGCGCTGGGGCTCCTGGCACCCAGGGCTGCCAGGAGGTGGCTGGCCAGGTTGCCACTCTCCAGGGGGGTAGGGGGGTCGTAGGGCACCAGGATGAGGTCGGCGGCGAACCCTGGGGCGATCTTTCCAAAAGGCAGCCCAAAAGTCTGGGATGCCAGGGCGGCGTTGTACTTATAGACCATGGTCAGCACGTCGGCACCGGAGAAACCGCTGGGGTTGGCCTGGCCCAGGTTCTGCAAGAGCGGGGCCGTGACCATCTCGTGAGGCATGTCACAGTAGCCATCGGAGCCCAAGCACGCCTTGACACCTGCGGCCAGGAGCTTAGTCACCGGCGAGATGCCCACACCATTGCCCATGTTGGACTTGGGGTTGTGGGCGGTATAGGTCGCGGTGGCACGCAGGCGCTCGATGTCCCGGTCGTCGATGTGCACGGTGTGGGCGGCGATAGTGCCCGGGCCCAGGATCCCCACGCGCTCCAGATACTCCACCACGCCCATACCATGTTCCGCCCGGAACCTCTCCAGTTCGGTGCGATGCTCAACCACGTGCAGATGGAAGCCAGTCCCCAACCCCCGGCCTATCTCCTGACAGCGGGCCAGGGTAGGGTCAGACACTGTGAACACGGCATGAAGCCCAAAGAGCCCGCCTAGCATAGTGTCCCTCTTCCCTTGGCACCGCTGAATGAAGCTGCGGTTCTCTTCGATCCCGGCAACCCGGGAGGCCGGGCCGTCCCGGTCCGAGACTTCGTAGGCCAGGCAGGCCCGCAGGCCCAGTTGCCCCACCGCCCGAGCCACCTGGTCCAAAGAGCCCGTCGGACAACCGGGGCTCGCGTGGTGATCGAAGATGGTCGTAACGCCATGCCTCAGTGAGGCGATGCCGCCCACCAGGGCAGATACGTAAACGTCCGGGAGGGTCAGGGCCTTGTCCAACCGCCACCAGATCCTCTGCAATACCTCCACGAAGTTCTGGGGCGGGCCCTCCTTCAAGGGCATACCCAAGGCCAGACTCCCATAAAGATGAGTGTGGGCGTCGATGATGCCCGGGAGGACCAGGCAACCACCAGCGTCCAGGACTTCTGCCACGCCAATCGGCAGGTCGGCACCCAGGGCCTGGACCCGGCCCTCCCCCAGCAGGACGCTAGCTCTCTCCAGGTACTCCCCGGCGCAGGGATCACTCACCACCAGCCCGTTGCGAACGAGTAGCGCCATGTATCTCCTCCAACTGCTAAATTTCGAATTGCGAAATTCGAATTTCGAAATTACCCCTTTCCCCCGCGCAACAACGACGCGCCGGTGCCGCTGGTACCCGGAAAGAATATGACAGCCAGACATCTTTGTCAAGCTACGTCCTCTCTTCCGAATATAAATAGCGGTTTTGGCTGAGAAATATGCCCTGCGAACCACTCTGCCCACCCATCTAGATTGAGGACTCAAGTCTTGTTTTGGACAGTTGCGCTTCTCCATGTACGGGTTTAGGTCCGTCGCGGGCCAAACAGTTGACTTCTATTTCCCGTTATGGTATATTCAGCGCCGCAAATGCCCATGGGGCAGTTTTTCTTTTAGCGAGGTGGTAGAACATCACAAAAGACCTGCGCGTCAACGATAGGATCCGGGCAAAGCAGGTTCGCCTGATTGGTCCCCTTGGGGAGAAGATGGGCATCATCACTGTCCCGGAGGCGCTGCAGATCGCACAGCAACACGGCCTGGACCTGGTGGAGGTGGCTCCCACGGCGGAGCCGCCGGTGTGCCGCTTGCTGGACTATGGCAAGTTTCGCTACGAGCAGGCTCGGAGGGAACGAGAAGCCAGGAAGAGCCAGAAGGTCGTCTCGCTAAAGGAAATGCGGCTCAGGCCTAAGATCGATGATCACGATCTGGCCTGCAAAACCAGGCTGATCCAGAACTTTCTGAGAGACGGGGACAAGGTCAAGGTTACGGTGATCTTCCGGGGCCGCGAGATCACTCACGCTGACCTGGGACGAGATATCCTGGACCAGGTGACCAGGGACCTGGGTGAGATGGCGGTGGTGGAGCGGGCGCCTCTCATGGAGGGCCGCAACCTGACCATGATCCTGAGCCCCGTGGCAGCCAAGCAAGGCCCCGCCCAGGCCAGGTGAGCAGGCCCAGATGCTAAATTTCGAATTGCGAAATTCGAATTTCGAAATTACCCCTTTTTTCTCTGCCAATTAATGAGGAGTCACATGCCCAAGATGAAAACCAACAAGACCGCTTCCAAGCGGTTCAGCATCACCGGAAGCGGCAAACTGATACGCACCCGAGGTGGAAAAAGCCATCTGAGGCGGAATAAGGCATCGCGGGTCAAGGGCGAATACGACGAGATGCATCCGGTGAGCCCGGCGGACGAGAGCCACGTCAGGCGCCTCCTGCCCTACGGGGCGTAGCCGGGCATAGGTCGAACCCTTACGCCTGTATTGCGGAAAACTGGCCTGAGGCCAGTTTTTTGTGAGGACGATTAGCTTAGCCAACTATTCATGGAGGTTGAGAATTGCCGAGAGTCAAACGGGGTGTCCCCGCTCACCAGCGGCACAAGAAGGTCCTGAAGGCAACCGAAGGACACAAGGGCACCAAACGCTCGCTATATCGCCCAGCGCACGAATCGCTGCTCAAATCCCTGGCCTACGCCTACCGCGACCGCCGGGACCGGAAGCGCGACTTTCGGCGCCTGTGGATCGCCCGTATCAACGCGGCAGCGCGCCTGGCGGGGCTAACCTACAGCAGGTTGATCGCCGGCCTGGCCAGGGCTGGAGTGGCACTGGATCGGAAGACCATGGCCGACATGGCCGTAAACGACCCTCAGGCCTTTGGGCGGCTGGTGGACATAGCGAAGGCCAACAGCTAAACGGGTAGGACTTACGCAGTTGGAGATTTTTCACCCCCGATACATTACACAGAATCAAA
>DYIS01000016.1:8349-18061 GCA_020723545.1 Ktedonobacter racemifer | reverse complement strand
GCTCGCTCATCTTTGGACTCCGAGATTAGATGTGGAAGAACACGGAAGGCCCAAGAGTCTTGGGCGTTTTATTCGCTTACCCGCTAACCCCTCCACTGAGACCCTCACGCCCGGAATATCGCCGCCTTGCGCCCCGTCGCCAACTGTGCCAGTCCCAGCACGACGAAGGCGGCGACGATCAGCGCCGTGGTCATCGCCGCGGCCCGGCTCCACTCGGCGTAGTCGATCAGTCCCAGGATGATCACCGTGGCCAGGTTGTTGCCCGGCGTCACCAGGAAGATGACTACGGATAGCGTGGTGATGGCCCGCACGAAGGCCGTGACGAACGCTGTGACGAAGGGCAGGCGCAACAGTGGCAGCAGGATGTCCTTGAACGCATGCAGACTGTCCGCCCCCAGGTTGGACGCCGCCTCCTCAATGGACTTGTCAATCTGGGCCAGCCCGGCGATGCCCGCCCGATAGCCGGTAGGGATGTTCCAGAAGATCATGCTCAGGACGATGATGGCCGCCGTGCCGGTGAGGGCCAGCGGCGGCTTGTTGAAGGCCATGATGAAACCAATGCCGTAGAAAACACCCGGAATCGCCGCCGGCAGAACGGCGCAGAAGTCCAGCGCTCGCTTCCCCGGAAACTCCTGGCGGGATACGATGTAAGCCACTAGCAGCGAGAACACGGCGCACGTCAAGGCCGCCACCAGGGAGAACTCAATGCTGTTGAACAGCTCCTTGCTGCGGAAGATCACGTACTCCCAGTGACGCAGTGTGGGTGTCCATCTCACCCCCCAGGTCTGCGTGAACGCCCCGGCGATCAGAATGCCGTACACGGCAACGATGATCGCGGCGATGAGCCCGCAGAACACCGCAAAGAAGGCGCTCACCAACTTCGGCTGTGGCGGCTTGGTCATCGATGAGCCTTTGCCCGTCACCGTCACGTACGATCGTCGCCCCTCCAGGCGTCGCTGCAAGAGAAAGAACCCCAAGGCGGGGGCAAGCAGGATCGAGGAGAGCACGGCGGCGCTCTTGAGGTTGTACCAGCCAGAGATTTGTAGATACGCCTCCGTCGGCAGGAGCGGGAAGTTGCCGGCGATAAGAATAGGGTTGCCGAAATCAGCCAGGACGTAGACGGCGATGACCAGGGCGGCGTTCAGGATGCCCGGCCGGGCCAGCGGCAGCGTCACCGTGCGAAACACCCGCCACGCCCCCGCGCCCAGGTTGCGGGCGGCATATTCCAGGCTGGGGTTGATGCCCATCAGGACCCCGGCGATGATCTGGTACGCGTAGGGGAAGAAGGCGATAGTCTGCACCGCCCATAGCCCACGCCAGCCGTAGAGGTTCACTGTCTGGCCGAAGAGGTGATAGGTGATCAGTCCCCGCCCGCCAAACAGGAAGATGTACGAGATGGCCACCATAAACGGCGGCGAGATCATCGGCAAGATGGCCAGGGTGCGCAGCAGCCCTTTGCCGCGGATGTCCGTATATACCAGGGCGTAAGCGTAAAGAAACCCAACGGCGGTGGCCGTGATGGTGGAGAGCACGGCCATCACCAGGCTGTTCCACGTCGCCGCTACCCAACGGCTGTTGCCCAGGTAATCGCGATACGCCGCGATGTCCGGGTACAACAGCACCCGCAGGGCCGGATAGACGACGAAGAGGAACAGCGACGCGGCGACGATGAGAATAGTGGTGAGCAGTAAAGGCTCGCGCCGCAGTTTCTTCATCTTGTAGCAGGCGTCAGCGGATAGGCCACGGCAAGCGGACAGAAAAGCCCCATTCGCGTTACTATTTCTTTACCAACAAGGAGCTGAGCTCCATTCGCCTATCTGTTGCGCCCGGAGGCATCCGCTGACGCCAGCACCTTACTTGATAGTATCCGCCCACTTCTTGAGCAGGCGGTCGCGGTTCTCCATAGCCCATGTGCGGTCGTACTTCACCAGCTTGACCTTGTCCAGGGTCACGCCGCCTGGCGCCGGGGACACGTCCGCCCGCACCGAGATGCGCAGGCCATTATCTACGTTGATCTGCCCGGCCTCCTTACCCAGGATGAAGTCCACGAACTTCTTGGCCCCGTCGGGATTGGGCCCGCCCTTGATGATGGAGATGGAGCCGATCTCAAAGGCCGTGTCCGGCGGGACGACCAACTCGACGGGGTTGCCCTGCTTCTTGCTGGCCAGGATGTCGTGGCCCCAGGACATGCCGGCGATGAACTGGCCCGTGGCCGTCAGGCTGATAGGCCCGGGTGCGCTGGGGGTGTACTGAGCGACGTTGGTATGCAGCTTCTTGAAGTACTCCCAGGCCCCATCCTCTCCTAGGCGGAAGATCTGGTTGCAAAGGAAGATGTAGGCGCCGCCGGCCGTAGCGGGGTTAGAAGTGGTGAAGTGGCCCTTCCAGGCCGGGTCGAGCAGATCATCCCAGGTGGCCGGCTTCTTCACGCCCTTGGGTGCCAGCTCCTTGCTGAAGCGGTCCGTGTTCAGGACGATGCCCAGGACGCCCAGGTACCAGCCGTGCCAGTACTCGCTGGTGTCAAGGTACTGGCTGGGGATGTCCTTAGCCACTGGCGAGCGGTACTTGAGCAGCAGCCCTTCTTTGCCCAGGGGGTCGTGCATCTCCGAAGAGCCGCCAATGAAGACATCGGCCTTGGGAGCATCCTTCTCCGCCCGCACCCGGGCGGTGATGTCGCCAGCGCCCAGGCGCACGTACTCCACGTCGAGGCCAGTCTTGCCTTTGAAAGCTTTGACCAAAGCGGTAAGGGTCGCCTCGTCCAAGGCCGCGTAGACCAGAACCTTCTTGGGCACTGGTGTGGGCCCGCAGCCCGCCCCGGCGACCGACAGGACGAGCGCCAGCATCACCAGAACCAAGATAATCTTGCGTGCACGCATAGTTCATCTCCCTCCACGGCATCGTGTCAGGATGCCTGAACCTTGTGGTCGAGGTTTACCTGACCTCGACCGTGCTGCAGAGTGCGAAGTCTCAGCTCCGCTCCGTATGGCATCACCTCCGTTGCGACGACTGGGGTGGCTGGTTCTCTCTAAGCTCTAAAATGGGCCGCCTATGCCGCGGGCAATCGACGCCTCCATAACGCTAGCTCCACCGCTTGTTTCCCGCTTTCACCTCCTTCGAAGTACACGGGTAACACAAACAACGCGGATGACCATGGCATACTCGGCCTTGGTCTAACGGCAATACAACTGACCAGCCCTCTCTAGATCGGCCGCTGTAAGCGTTTACATATCCAGTGTAGCATAATGCATGCCATTTGTCAACGCTTGGGAGAGACCGTGACTGTTCACGTCTTGCACCGGCGTAGACTTTTGATCCAAAATAGGGTACAATCTCCGCCGGACCCTGGCTGGTGAATCTTCTTCTCATGGCAGAGGAGCCGTTGTCAATCAACCGCCCACAGTGGCGTTTGCTGCGCACCGCCCCTGGCAAGGGCGCCTGGAATATGGCGGTTGACGAGGCGATATCCCTGATGGTGGGGGAGGGCCGGGCGCCATTTACCCTTCGGCTCTATCGCTGGCAGCCTCCCTGTCTTTCTCTGGGGTATTTTCAGGAGATAGGCCGGGTGGACCTGGAGGCCTGTGCTCGACGAGGTGTCGACGTAGTGCGGCGACCCACCGGTGGGAAGGCTATCTTGCACGATCGTGAGTTGACCTATAGCCTCGTAGTGACCGAGGCCGAGCCTCAGGTCGCAGGTTCAGTGGTGGAGTCCTATCGCAAGATCAGCGCCGGGCTCATCGCCGGGCTCCGCAGGCTGGGGGTCTTAGTTGAACTGGGGCCAGCCCAGCCTAACCCCTCCAGCAGTGGAGGCGGGTCCCTCTGCTTCGAGACTCCCTCGGATCACGAGCTGGTGGCGGCAGGCAAGAAGATCGTTGGCAGCGCCCAGATGCGCCGCAACGGCGTAATCTTACAACATGGCTCCATCCCTCTGGACTTTGCTGCTGCTCGATTACTCGAGCTGTTCAACTATCCAGACCAGGAGCGTGCCAGTTTGCAGGAGATACTACGCCAGCGCGCCACCTCTCTTAATGAGATACTGGGACGCCCGGTCGGCGTGGCCGAGATCGAGGCAGCCCTGGTAGCAGGCTTCCAGGAAGCCTTGGGTGTGGGCCTGTTCCCGGGGGACCTTCAGCCCGATGAATTGAAGCTGGCCGATGAACTGGTCCAACGCCGGTATAGCACCCGGGATTGGCTCTATCGGAGATAGACACGGATGAGCCTGAGTCCCTTTGTTCCATGGCGCCTGACCAGAATCATCGCGGGACAGGCTTCAACCCTTCACGGGAGCGTCGTGGCCGAAGAGCCGCTGGAGATACAGCTCAATGGAGAGCCCGTAGCTGTTCTGATGCGTCTTCCGGGAGACGAAAAGGCACTGGCCATCGGGTTTTGTATCACTGAGGGATTGATCACCCGGTACGCGGACATTCAACTGGTACTTCATTGCGGCAGTGCCACGGAGGGCGAGAGCGTTTCCGGAGAGGACTCCGCGAACCGCGTGCGTATCGTGGCCGACCGGACCGCGCCTGGCCCGGCGGCCAAGCTCCTGAGGCTGATCCGATCGGGGTGCGGAGGGGTCGAGGCGGCTGAAGTGGCGGCGGACATCCCGGCAGTGAGCAGTGACCTCCACGTCTCTCCGGATGTGCTATGGGCCTTGCCCAAGATGATGGCCGTGTCCCAACGCTCCTATCGGGCGGCGGGAGGCGTACACGCCGCAGCGGTCTTCGACTTCGAGGGTCGCTTGGTGGTGGTCAAGGAGGACATCGGCCGCCATAACGCTGCGGACAAGGCCATCGGCGAGTGCATCATTCAGGGCGTGGGGTTCCAAGACAAGATCATGCTCATCACTGGTCGGGCCAGCCACGAAATGGTGATGAAGATCACCCGGGTCGGGATGCCGGTGCTGGTTTCTCTATCGTCACCCACATCATTGGCCCTGCAGATGGCCGAGCGGCTCAACTGCACCATCATCGGCTATCTCCGAGGGCACCGCATGAGCGTGTACACCCATCCGTGGCGAGTGGCAGAGTCTTCCTCTAAATAGTCCGGTGCCTGGCCGTGATGCTCAGGTCGGCGTTTACCCGATTGAGATAGAGAATATCCATGAAGAAGGCCTCCTACCTGGGTATCCTCGTCCTGCCATTGATGCTTTCCCTCCTCTTGTGGTCTAACCCTCGCAACTCCCTGGCCATTGCTCCTTTATCAGCCTCAGGTAGTGCCAGGATCCCGGTATTCTTCCTGGGCATGGAAGGCAGTGTAAGAAAGGCCCTCTCCATATCTCCAGAGGTCAGCCTGGTTTCCCAACCCTCTGATGCCAGGGTGGTAGTGATCGACAACGCCCTGCTGGACGAGGCCCAGGCACGGAGACTGAATACAACCATCCAGGCTGGCACAGGGATGGTGATCTTCCTGGGAAACCAGATCACCTCGCCCATACTGGAGGAGTTGCTGGGAACCCCTGTGTCCCTGGAGCGGCGCTCTCAGGCGGAAAGCATTGTGGCCAACAAGGCCTTGGCCGATGCGCTCCTGAGCCAGGTCACCTGGAACTCGGCCCCCCAGATCCGCGAGAGGTCCGTGCCGGGGTTTCGGGAGCTATGGCCGCAGGCCCTGGTGCAGACCTACAAGGTGACCGAAGCAGAGCCTGTGATCATGCGTTTCGCAGTGGGAAAAGGAACCGTATACCTGCTCGCCCCCTGGCTCTCCGAGAAGACCAACGTGCACCTGCAGCAGTGGCCGTATTTCAATTACCTGGTGTATCACCTCACCGCTCGGGCCGCGGGTGAGGAGGCTATGTCCTTTGCCGATTACCCGGTTTCTCCGGTTCCCCATTTCAAAGAAAAAGTGTCTCTGCTTTTCGTACTGATTCTGATGATCAGCACTACGGTGGGCGCTTTCATTGTCGTTCGTCGTTATAGTCTGAGACACCCCGAGAGGTTGCAAAAGATCGTCGTTAACGTCGAGGAATACCAACAAGCGGAGACGGCCGAGTGGGAGGAGATAGGCTTCCACCGTCCCCTGGCTGGCTTTTTGCTCCTGCTGGCCATGGGGCTTGTGCTGTTCATCCCGCTGATGGTCTATCAGAGCATCGTTTTACCCCGGTTTCTTTTGCCCTCGGCCCAGGCCATTGGCATCACCTGGGCCGTCCCCCGCTTTTTCGAGCTCTTCTGGGTGCTGTTTGATTGGGGCACCAGCATCGCGCTGATCAAGTACTTCGCCGAGTACCGTGTGGATCAGCCCGACCGCGGCATCAAGTACGTCCAGCTCTTCGTCTGGTGGCAGGCCATCACCGGTACCATCCAGCTAAGTGGGGTGGCCCTTCTGGCCGCCTTCGTGGTCCCCAGCACTGCCTATGCCTATCTTTCCTACTACTTTGTGATTCACGCCATCATCCAGTTTCCCGGTTTCTTGCGGGTTTGCCAGTACGTATTGCGGGCCTTCCAACGGCTGGACTACGATCAGGCCTTGAACATCCTGGCGGCTATAGCCCCCCTGGTGGTCCAGACCACTACCGTGTGGTTTATGGTCCGTTGGGGCATGGACAACCCGGTTTTCGGGGAGGCCATGGGTGGGGTCTTCGGCGTGGGTTTGAGCCTGTACTTGGTCGAGGTGAGCGTCTTCCTGGTGGGTTTTTGGCTGTACAGGCGCCTCGGCTACGGTGCCGGCGTGATTTTCCTGGCCCATTTCGACTGGGAGACGTTGAAAAGCGCCCTGAAGTTCGGGTTCGCGGTAACCGTAGCCGGGATATTCGGTTCCCTGGGCTGGGCCGTCCAGATAGTCTTGATGGAACGTTACCTGGTGAATTACTCCGAGGTGATGGGGAACTGGAACGTGGCCTTTGGGCTCATCCTGGCCTTCGCCGCATTGGGCGGGCTTTACCAGGGGATGATGCCGGGCATCTCTGAATCCTTCAGCCACAAGCGCCAGGAGTTGACGGCCTACTACGTAGCCCAGGGCTTCAAGTACGGGGGTTGGTTCAGCGGCTGGATCGGCGGCGCTCTCCTGGCCGTTTGCGATCGTTTCATCCTGGGCTCCCTTGGTAGCGAATGGGCCAGGGCCGCGGAGATCGTGGGGGTATTGATCGTTTGGGGAGCAGTGCAATACCCGGCCTGGTTTGCCGACCGGGTCCAGGAAGGCGCGGGCAAGCCTCACCTCATGGCACTTCTCCTGATCATGGAACAGACCCTGCGCATCGTCCTCATGTTTGTGTTCGTCCCCACACTTCAGCTCTGGGGCCTCATCCTTGCCTATTTGATCGCCCTGCCGACCAAGGATGTGGTCGCCTGGCTGGTGAACTGGAAGCTCATCGTCAGGCCCCGGATCTACTGGTGGCAGTCTTTCGTGGCTCCGCTCCTGGCAGCGGCGGTTACGTACCTGGCCCTGCGATCTCTAGGGGACCTGCTCTGGCGTAGCGACATCGTCGCGAGCGTGCTCCTCTTCTTCATCGCCATCCTGCCCTCCCTGCCTTTCTTCTGTTTCTTCAATGGCCTCTTCGGTGGGTGGGAGGATCACGGGCTCCTGGAGCTAAGAAAGGCCGCCTCCATGAGCAGCTTCGCCCGGCCTTTTTCCTGGATGATCTACTGGTCCACATATTGGGGGACCAGGATATCGCCCTTGCACAACCGTTTTCCGATGGTGGTTTCCCCGGCCCTGGCCGAGGCCCGCAGCCTCACCGAGGAGAAAGTATCCCTGGTGGGGTGACCCCTCTCGACGCTGCATGGACCCGGAACCTTGATATTGGATGCTTCAGCATAGTATGTTGCTAACCTTTTCCGGCAGGTTGTGCTATAATTAACAACTTAGTAAAACGTGAGGAGGATTTAGGTGTTCAAGATCGTGGCCAGGGAAGACCTGGCTCCGGGGTTGGACCAGTTCGTCATTGCCGCGCCGGCAGTGGCCAGAAAGGCCCAGGCTGGCCAGTTTGTCGTGATCAGGGTGGACGAGTATGGCGAGCGGGTGCCTCTCACCATCGCCGACTGGGACGAAACGGAAGGCACGGTGACGATCGTTTCCCAGGAGGTGGGCGTCACCACCCAGAAGCTCGGCCGGCTGAGAGCCGGCGATTCGGTGCTGGACTTCATTGGCCCCCTGGGGCTGCCCAGCGAGGTAGAACACTTCGGAAACGTGGTGGTGGTCGGCGGGGGTGTGGGCATCGCCGTGGCGTACCCGGTGGCACGGGCCCTGAAGACCAACGGCAATTACATCATCTCAATTATTGGCGCTCGTTGTCAAAACCTGATCTTCTGGGAAGATAGAGTTCGTTCGGTGAGCGATGAGGTCATTGTCACCACCGACGATGGTTCCTACGGCCGCAAGGCGCTCGTGACCCAACCGCTGAAAGAGCTCCTGGAGAGCGGCAGAGCGATAGATCGTGTCATTGCCATCGGGCCCTCGATCATGATGAAATTCGTGGCCAAGACCACGGAGCCCTTTGGCGTCAAGACCATCGTCAGCATCAACTCGATCATGGTGGACGGCACCGGCATGTGCGGCGCGTGCCGCATCAGCGTGGGCGGCCAAACCAAGTTCGCCTGCGTGGATGGACCGGATTTCGATGGCCATCTGGTGGATTGGGAGCTCTTGATGGCCCGGCAACGCATCTATCGCGACGAAGAGAAGCGTGCCCTGGAGCTATTCCAGGAGAAGTGCCAATCGTGCCGTGAAGAGGACCAGCGTGTCAGGGACAAAATTGCTACCGCGGTTCGCGCGTAGGAAAGGATAAGCCAATGCCAGTTAATCTTGAACGGCAGCCAATGCCCCATCAGAAGCCCCAGGTACGGGCGCGCAATTTTGAAGAGGTAGCCCTGGGCTATACCTGGGAGATGGCCATGGCCGAGGCGGCGCGCTGCCTGCAGTGCAAGAAGCCCTTCTGCCGCCAGGGGTGCCCGGTGGATGTAGAGATCCCGAGCTTCATCAAGCTCCTCAGGGAGGCCGACATGCTGGCCGCAGTGGCGGCCCTGAAGAGCAAAAATAACCTGCCGGGCATCTGCGGCCGGGTTTGTCCCCAGGAGACTCAGTGTGAGGAGTTGTGTGTCCTGAATAAGAAAGGTGCGCCGGTGGCCATCGGCCGGCTGGAGCGTTTTGTGGCCGATTGGGAGCTGGCCAATGGGGTGAAGGAACCGGAGGTCCCGCCTTCCACCGGCAAACGAGTGGCAGTGGTGGGGTCTGGCCCGGCCGGCGTTACCGCGGCGGCAGACCTGGCCCGCCTGGGGCACCGGGTCACCGTCTTCGAGGCCCTACACGTGCCCGGTGGGGTGCTCACGTATGGCATCCCGGAATTCAGGTTGCCCAAGCGCATCGTCCAGGCCGAACTGGACTACGTACGTAGGCTCGGGGTGGACATCGCCGTGGATTCGGTGATTGGGAAGATAAACACGGTGGACGAGCTCTTGGCCGACGGCTTCCATGCGGTATTCCTGGGCACAGGGGCTGGCCTCCCTCAATTCCTGGGGATCCCTGGCGAGAACGCCAACGGCGTCTACTCGGCTAACGAGTTTTTGACCAGGACCAACCTGATGAAGGCATACCTCTTCCCAGAGTACGACACCCCGATCAAGGTTGGGAAGAAGGTCGCGGTGGTGGGCGGTGGCAACGTGGCCATGGATGTCGCCCGCTGTGCTCTGCGCCTGGGAGCAGACCAGGTGACCATCGTCTATCGGCGATCCCGGGCCGAGATGCCGGCCCGCCGTGAAGAGGTGGAGAACGCCGAGGAGGAAGGCATCGT
>DYIS01000016.1:0-8339 GCA_020723545.1 Ktedonobacter racemifer | reverse complement strand
CATCCACTCCAACGAGAACGGCTGGGTGACCGGCATGGAGTGTTTGGAGATGGAACTGGGAGAGCCCGATTCCAGCGGCCGGAGACGGCCCATTCCCAAACCGGGCTCAGAGTTCGTGGTGGAGTGCGATGTGGTGGTCATCGCCATCGGCACCAGCCCCAACCCCTTGGTGCCCCGGACCACTACCGGGCTGGAGACCACCAGGCACGGTACAGTGGTGGCCGATGAGATCACCGGCGCCACCACCAAACCTCGGGTTTGGGCCGGGGGCGACGTAGTGACCGGTGCCGCTACGGTCATCAGCGCCATGGGCGCAGGCAAACGGGCGGCGGCGTCCATGGATGCCTTCCTGAGGTCAAACTGAGCGAGGGAACGTGGGTACGGGGGCAGTGACCGCTCTAAGGTCGTATGCCCCCGACGTTTATCTCAGTGCTGAATCGATGAACGTAGTTGACAGAAAGGGTGGCGCAGACGTTACGTGCACCGTCACGGTTAAGGTC
Source organism: Ktedonobacter racemifer (assembly GCA_020723545.1). Lineage (GTDB taxonomy): Bacteria > Chloroflexota > DTOL01 > DTOL01 > JACQYG01 > JACQYG01. The sequence continues at coordinate 7,839 of DYIS01000016.1, read as the reverse complement.
AGCCCTCGATCCGGTCGCGACGAGATCGTTGGCCTGGAAGCTGATGGCATTTGGAGAATCCGCCTAAAAGCTCCACCGGTGGAGGGCCGTGCCAACGAGGCCCTGGTCAGTTTTCTTGCTGATAGTCTAGGCGTGGCGAAGAACCAGGTGGAGATCGTAGCCGGACACGCTGGGCGCTACAAGCTCATCCGCCTGTGTGGCCTCGCCGCCAGCGAAGCGGAGAGGCGCCTCTGCGCTCTCCTAAACCCATGAACCCCGCTGGCCAAGCGGTAACATAGTCGGTTAGGGCTGATTTTTCTGCCGTGAGCAAGGGGTGGAAAATGCTTATTGACTTGCAGACTCATTCATCCCTCGACTTATCAGTCCACTGATTCGGAGGCGAGAACATGAGCCAGTCGATGACCCCCAGACCCAGGGCCAGGGAATTGGGGATAATCATCGGCACCCTGCCGCCAGGGCCGCTTAACGCCATCACCGACGTGCCCGAGGTGCGGGTAGGCCACTGCTCCATCGTTGAGGGCTCCTCGGTGCGCACTGGCGTCACGGCCGTTTTGCCACACGGCGCCAATACCTTCCGCGAGAAGGTCACCGCCGCGGTCCATGTCATGAACGGTTTCGGAAAGGCCCTGGGCCTGGCGCAGATAGCCGAAACCGGGGCCATTGAGACTCCGATCTCGCTAACCAACACTCTCAGCGTCGGCGCCGTGGCCAACGCTCTCGTTGGTTACATGCTGAAGCAGAACCCCGACATCGGCTTGACCACTGGCACAGTGAACCCGGTGGTTCTCGAGTGCAGCGACGCCTATCTCAACGACATTAGGGGAAGGCGCGTGAAGCCCCGCCATGTCTATGCCGCCATCGCTGACGCCAGAGGTGGCTCGGTAGCGGAGGGCTCGGTGGGTGCTGGAACAGGGATGTCGGCCTTCGGCTTCAAGGGCGGCTTCGGCACCGCCTCCCGGGCGCTCGGGGAGGAATACGGAAGCTACGTTTTGGGTGCCCTGGTCCTGGCCAATTTCGGCCGCCGAGAGGATCTAATCATCGCTGGCGTACCGGTGGGCCGGGAGCTGGCCGAGTGGCAGCCAGAGCCGGAACTCAGCGGCTCAGGCTCCTGCATCGTGCTCATCGCCACGGACGCGCCCCTCTCGTCCCGTCAGTTGGGGCGCGTGGCACGGCGGGCTGGCCTGGGCTTGGCTAGGGTCGGCTCTCAGGCCTTCCATAGCAGCGGCGATTTCGTGGTGGCCTTCTCTACTACCCGGCGCAAGCCGCACTACCCGACCGGGCTGATGCTAACCCTGCCCCAGATGGCTGAGGACGGGCCGGCCATCAACCAGTTGTTTCAGGCGGCTGCCGAGGCCACCGAAGAAGCCCTGATCAATGCCCTGTTGCGGGCCCAGACGGTGGCCGGTCGGGAGGGTCATGTGCGCCATGCTCTACCCTTGGCGGAACTGAAGACAATCATGAGTCGCTATGGCCGACCCAGTCGGCCATCGGCTGAACTTTAGAGCCGGAGCCCGCTGACAGCCTAATGGAGGGGTAATGCAAGGCCCTTTCGGCCGTCATGGTCGGTGAGACAGAGATTCTTGTGCGTCCACTGATAGACCGGTTGGAAAGCCTGTCCCACTGCCTATTCCAATCCAGGGCCGCTTGCCTCTTGGAGGCCGAGGGTATATGCATATTGTGTGTCCTCCCTCTGAACGGAGGTTTGTGCAGCAGCCTTCTGTGATGGTACTCTCGTGAGCAAAGCCATCGGAATCCTCGGCGGAATGGGACCAGCCGCCACTGTGGACCTCTTCTCTCGGATCGTGGCCGCCACGCCAGCTCAGCGCGACCAGGATCATCTCCATATTATCGTGGATAACCTCCCGGCCATCCCCGACCGCACTGCAGCCATCATTGGGGAGGGCCCCAGCCCGCTGCCCCTCATGCTGGAGAGTGCCCGGAGATTGGAGTCCGTGGGCGCGCAGGTCCTGGGCATTCCCTGTAATGCGGCGCACTACTGGTACGAGGAATTGCAGGCCGGGGTCGGGGTGCCTATAATTCACATGATCCGGGAAACCGGTCGCCAACTCCGGGCGAGTTACTCGGGAGCCGCCCGGGCCGGCCTGCTGGCCACCACCGGGACGGTCTTGAGCGGGATCTATGTCAAAGAGTTGGCTCCCTTTGGATACAAGATCATAGTGCCTGGGTCGGCGGGCCAGGAGGCGGTGATGGAGGCCATCTATGGGTCGGCCGGCATCAAAGCCGGAAAGATGGGAAGACGGGCCCGACGTCTGCTCCTGGCAGCAGCAGATGAGCTCGCTGGGGCCGGGGCTCAGGTATTGATCCTCGGCTGCACGGAGATCCCCCTGGGCTTGCGGCCGGAGGACCTGCCGCTTCCGGCGGTGAACCCCAATCAGGTTCTGGCCGAGGCCCTGGTGCGGGAGGGCCTAAAATAAACGGGGCTGGGCTTAATAGATATCAAGCTTGTGCAATACGGTCGACCAGATACGGAAAGCCATTGACGTTTTGGCTTTCGCATGCTAGGATTTAGTCTCAGTCAACGATCCGAGGGATAGGATACTGAAAGTTTGCCCTGATATGCCGATCCGACCGTTGGGCACACGGTTCAATCAGCGATACCACCCCGGAATTGTCCTCCGTGAACAGCAGGAGTGCTGGATTGTGCAGGCAAGGGAAGGAGGCGGCAGTTTATGCCAACGCTGCACATTCAGCTACTAGGGGATTTTCGCCTCGCCTATGGTGACACGCCGTTGACGAGCATCGAATCGGCGCGCTTACAATCGCTACTTGCCTATCTCGTCCTGCATCGCCGCGCGCCTCAACCCCGCCATCATCTGGCCTTTCTCCTCTGGCCGGACTCGTCTGAAGCACAGGCCCGCACCAATTTACGTTATCTGCTGCATCAACTCCGGCGCGCCCTGCCCGATGTCGACATGTTCCTGTGCGCGAAAGGAATGACGCTGCAATGGCGGACCGATGCGCCGTTCACACTCGATGCGACTGACTTGGAAGGCGCCATGGCGCAAGCGGATCAGGCGGAGCAAACCGGGAAGCAAGTCGAAATGCAGATGGCTTTAGAGAAAGCAGTGGCTCTCTATCAGGACGACCTGCTTCTCAGTTGCTACGATGATTGGATCCTGCCCGAGCGCGAAAGGTTGCGCCAGTTATTTATCGAGGCATTGGAGCGGCTGATCTTGCTGCTGGAAAACAAGCGTGACTACAGTAAGGCAATCCGCTACGCCCAGCGCCTGCTGCAACACGATCCACTGCATGAGGCCACCTATCGCCACCTGATGCGCCTACACGCCCTGAGTGGTGACCGCGCGGGTGCCGTGCGTGTTTACCACACGTGTGAGACAATCTTGGAGCGCGAACTCGCTGTGGGCCCAAGTCCTGCGACGCGCGAAGTATATGAACGACTGCTGAACATGGAGGCTCTGCCTCCATCGGCTGCGATGCCCTCAGCGGTACTGGCTGCTGCATCGCCCTTGGTTGGGCGTAATGAAGAATGGGCGCGACTACTAGCAGCGTGGCGGACAGCCGCCGCTGGACGATCGCACTTCATCTTACTGGTGGGAGAGGCGGGCATTGGCAAAACGCGGCTGGCCGAGGAGTTACTACAATGGGTCGGTCGGCAAGGGATTGCCACGGCTAGCGCTCGGTGCTATGCCGCCAAAGACACGCTGGCCTATGCTCCCGTAGTCGCTTGGCTGCGTTCGCGTCCCTTGTTACCCCTCGATAAACTCTGGCTCAGCGAAATCGCGCTTCTATTGCCGGAACTGCTGATTGACCATCCCGATCTGCCGCAGCAGGGACCACTCACCGAGTATTGGCAGCGCCAACGCTTGTTTGAAGCCTTAGCGCGCGCCATCCTTGTTGCTCAGCCACTCCTGTTGTTGATAGACGACTTATTATGGTGTGACCGCGACACGCTCGAATGGTTGAACTACCTACTGCACAGCCATTCGCAGGCGTATCTGCTGGTGGTCGGTACACTGCGTGCTGAAGAGATGGGGGCCGAGCATCCGCTGGGGGCGTTGCTGACAGCCTTGCGCCGTAGTGGCCAATTAACTGAGATCGCGCTGGAGCCGCTTAACGAAGACGAGACAAAAACCCTCGCTACAAATGTGGCTGGCCGCGAACTTGCCCTTGGCTTGGCTGGGCAACTGTATCGAGAGACCGAGGGCAATCCACTCTTTGTGGTGGAAACTGTGCGGGCAGGGCTCGGCAAGGGCGGAGGGGAGTGGGCAGGTATGTCTCTACCCCCCACAGTGCAGGCGGTGATCACTGCGCGCTTGGCGCAGCTCTCACCGGATGCCCGAGGTTTGGTGAGCCTGGCCGCCACCATTGGCCGCGAGTTCAACTTTAGTGTGCTGGCGAAGGCAAGTAGTGCCGGTGAAGACACTCTGCTGCGCAGTTTAGACGAATTGTGGCAGCGGCGCATTGTGCGCGAACATGGCGTGGATGCTTACGACTTTAGCCATGACAAAATACGCGAAGTGGCCTATAGCGCGATAAGTGCCGCGCGGCGGCGGTTGTTGCATCGCCACGTGGCAGAGGCGGTTGAAGCAGTGTACGTGGGCGATCTCGACACGCACAGTACACAACTGGCGGCCCACTATGAACGCGCTGGCTTACCAAAACGGGCGATCCGGTACTATCAGAGAGCGGCCGAGGTGGCACGCCGAGTATACGCTAGTAAGGAAGCCATTGATCACATCCATAAGGCACTGGATCTGTTACAAGGTCATTTACAGGAGCGTGCTTCCACCTTGGATGAATCGCGGCAGGATTGGCGCCTGGAGGTCACCACTCAACTCTATGAAAACCTCGGAGACTTGTTAGAGATGATTGGACAGCACGGCGAAGCCAGAGACGCTTATCAGGGCGCCCTGGTCAAGGTTCCACAAAGCGATCCGCTGTGGCAATCTCGCCTTCATCGTAAGACGGGTAATACTATGAAATCACAAGCCCAATACGAAGAGGCCTTGCAAGCCTACGCTATGGCTGAAACCGCCTTGGGTAGGGAGCCGGCTCAGTCTACCATGGTGTGGTGGCAAGAGTGGGTGGAGATACAATTCGACCGGATGTGGCTATATTACATGCGGGATCAGGTGCGTGAGATAACCGAACTGGCAGAGAAGGTACGGCCGATCGTGGAGCAACATGGAACTTGGCTTCAGCGGGCGAGGTTCTTTCAGTGCTTGGTGGCCGCCAACCATATCCGCGATCGCTTCGCGGTCTCTGAAGAGACAGTGGCTTTGTCTCGAGCCTCGCTCGCAGCACTCCAGGAATCGGGCGACCTGAGCGAGATAGCCGATGCTCAGTTTAAGCTGGGTTTTTCCCTGCTGTGGCACGGGGATATTGACGAGGCGGAGGAACAGATGCAAGCCGCCCTGAGACTGGTGGAACGGACAGGCCAAGACCTTGAGACGCGGTGCCTCAGTTATCTCACTACCGTTTACAGAAAGCGCGGGCAAGTCAAAGCAGTGCGGCAATACGCATTGCAAAGTCTGGCGGCGGGGGAGGCGAGAAAGGAGCCCCGCTACATCGGCCTTGCCAAGGCCAACCTGGCGTGGGTGGCCTGGCGTGAGGGAAACCTGTCCGAGGCGGAGGCGGACGCTCGAGCCGCGCTGGAGTTTTGGCAGCCGCTGACCAGGTTCGCTTTTCGGTGGACAGCGCTCTGGCCTTTGATCGGCGTAGCGCTTGTCCGGAGCGAAGCCGGGGGGCTTGCTCAGGATCGAATCTCCGAAGCGATAGGGTACGCGAGGGCTCTACTTCAACACAGGCAGCAACCCTTGCCCGATGCACTGACAGCGATCGTCAAGGAAGCAATTCAAGCCTGGGACCAGGATCAGTTAGAAACAGCACGCGCTCACCTCCGTAGAGCGATTGAATTGGCCCAGCCGATGGGCTATCTCTGAGATCTGCTCGCCCTCTTCCGCTTCCCCGCTCCTCCTCCTAAAATTGCTCCCCACCAAACGTTCTATCAAACGCTTTACAAACGCTGCTTCTGCTATATTTATAATATATCATTGAAGGAGGGATTGACATGTTTGTGAGAAAAGTATTGTTGTTGGCCGCGGTTGCAGCGCTGATAGCCGTTGTACTCTCGGCGTGCGGGCCTCAGCCAACAGCCACACCTGTTCCACCCACTGCTGCGCCGACGAAAGTGCCAGCACCTACCGCAACCGTCGTCGCGCCTACGGCGCCATCAGCAGCCAGCGCCGTACTCAGCATCTATCAGGCCACTCTCATGGAGAAAGAAAAGACGCCCGAGGTGAGCACTGAGGAACTGCGCCAGATCCTAGCACAGAAGAGCGCAACTGTATTCGACGCGCGGCCATTCAAGGAGTACGCCATCAGCCATATCCCTGGGGTGCTCAACGTCGCGCCAAAGCCCGGCGTGCCCATGTCTCAGTACGTCTCGGATGTCGCCGAGATCGGACGTCTGGTGAAAGACAAGACTGCGCCTATCGTTCTTTACTGCAACGGACCGTTCTGCGGCAAGAGTAAGCGATTGTCAGAGGAACTGCTCCAGGCAGGATACACCAATGTCCGCCGCTACCAACTCGGCATCCCGACCTGGCGTGCTTTAGGGGGGGTCACCGAGATCGCGCTGGAAGGTGTACGGTATGTTATGGGCGGAGATAAAACCGCTGTGTTCCTTGACGCCCGCAGCCCAGAGGAGTTCAAGGCCGGCAGCCTCCCAGGTGCGCGCAACGTTCCCCTGCCCGATGTGAGCAAGGCCAAGGACGACGGTCGCCTCCCGATGGAGGACCACAACACGCGCATCATCGTGTTTGGGCGGGACAGCGCGCAGGCTCGCGCTGTAGCCGAGGCGGTTGTCAAGAACGCTTTCCACAATGTCGCGTACTACGCTGGCGCCTTTGAAACGCTCAAGTAAGATACGTTTTTAATCCCAGTGCAGGATGTGTACACCTGGGCGGCGATACTGATCACCGTCGCGCCGCTCGGTGGTGGCGTAAGTGGTTTGGGTATAGTGACACCGGGCACGGTGGACGAGGAATCTACCCTTGTTCTAGAGTGGCAAGGGCTGACACCAAGCTAAAGTGGGCGAATGTGGGCAAAGGCCAACAGTATCGCGGCACATGCTTGTTTATGCTGCGCCTGTGGGCGGAAGAGTTGGCCGACGGCCGGGTGGAGTGGCGCGGTAAGGTTCAACACGTGTCCAGTGGTGAAACATACTATTTTCGTGATTGGCCTACGCTCATCGCCCACTTGCTGGAATTGCTGCCGAATCCCAGGCACGAGTCCGGGACCACCGAACCGGCCGAGCCTGATAACAGTGAAGAAAAGCGTACCTGATTGCCGATTTGACAACACGCCGCGCCCTTGGGTAGACTTGTGAACGAAGTTGCAAACTCCCTTGACACATGACAAACTTTGTGCTCAGTGGGGAAGAATGTGGATTAGGATTCATCAAGGTTGCAAATCGCTTGACACGCGATAGACATTGTGCTATGATTTTGCCGAATGAACTAACAAGCAAGTAAACGTCAACGCCATGGCATTTGCACCGCGCGCGTACTTGCCCCACTTGCGCTAGCGCATACGCAAGTGCTAGCGAGTGCAGGCGTGAGTGCGGCGTTACTGGGTCAGGTTCGCATTCACCCCGTAATGATTGGCGGTGGAGGGACGCGATGCGGTGTAGAGGCGGTCCCCACCTGAATCGCTGGTGCTACTGGAGGTCGTTCGCTCTGGGTGTGCGCGACCTGTTTCCGTGCCGATGCATTTTCGTCTCGCCCCACTGTACAGTGGCATCCTTTAGATAAGGCAGACCATTCACTTGGTCTGCCTTTTGTATTTTTCGCACAT
>DYIS01000015.1 GCA_020723545.1 Ktedonobacter racemifer | reverse complement strand
GAAGCCTTCAATGAACATGAAGAGAGGTCCCCCTTAGCGAGAGTATTATTTTGGCACCGAAGCAGGGCCACATTATAGCAGGTCAATTGTTAGGGCACAAGTCAACGGTGCAAACAGAGGGGCCTGGACCAATCAATGAGCCAATGGTGAAAAAGGGGATTTCGGCGTGCTAACCAGGAGCGGAAGATGATATAATTGGTTTGGGTGTCTGGGAGAGGGAAAACCATGAAAATTCAAGGTTATGCGGAATTCTTGACCCAAAGGCTCGGTGGGCGCTACTCACGAGATCTTGGCATCGACCTGGCCGGCGGCCGGCCCGGTGAGATCTTCAAGTGGTTCCTGGCCTCCATACTTTTTGGGGGCCGCATCAGCGAGCGCCTGGCCGCCCGGACCTATGGCGAGTTCGAGCGCCAAGGGATTACCACGCCGAAGGCCATCATCGAAACGGGATGGGATGGGCTGGTGGAGCTCCTGGATGCCGGCGGATATGCCCGCTACGATTTCAAGACCGCCACCAAGCTTCTGGCGGTGATGGAAGCTCTGGAGGCCCTTTATGACGGGGACCTGAACGCCTTGCATGCTGCAGCCAGTGACCCGCGAGACCTGGAGATCAGGCTCATGGCCCTGGGCAAAGGCATCGGGCCGGTTACCGTTAACATCTTCCTGCGGGAGCTACGGGGGTTATGGCCCAAGGCCGACCCACTGCCCTCGGCCCTGGTTCTTCTGGCCGCCGTGAACCTGGGGCTCACCTCCACCCAAGAGCCCCAAGTCGCCCTGGCAGACTTAAAGAGGGCCATTCCTCAGGGACGGTTCGTGGACAGCGAAGCGGCCCTCCTGAGGTTAGGGAAGGATTTTTGTCGGAGCAATCGCCACGATGTTTGTCCGGTGAAGGAGTGCTGCAAGGCAGTGGCATGAGATTCCTGGCCGACCAGATGCTGGGGCGCCTGGCCAAGTGGCTGCGTATCCTGGGCTATGACACACTGTACTCCAACGCCTGGAGCGATGCCGAGATCGCCCGGCTGGCGCGGGCGGAGGGCCGAGTCCTCCTCACCCGGGACACTCGACTTCTGGCCCGCAAGGGGTTAAAGGGCCTCTACGTGTCCAGCGAAGACCTGGTGGAGCAGATCGGGCAGTTGGCTCGGGAGGGCTATCTTGATTCACGGCCGCCCTTCACCCGTTGCCTGCGTTGCAACGTCTCATTAGAGCAGGTAGACAAACCCCAGGTGCTCGGACAGGTGCCGCCTTACGTCTACGAAACCCAGGATGAGTTTCGACGCTGCCCGCAATGTGGGCGGCTCTTCTGGAGAGGGACTCATTGGCAGAGAATGGTGGAGAGGGTCAGTGGAGCGGCGAGATAAGACTCCCGGTGTCTGGCAGACACCGGGAGTCTCCGGCAGAACCAGGGGCAAGTAAGGTGACGCGCTTACGCTTTCTACTAGTCAAGAAGACCGTGGTTTGAAACCCAGGAGGGCCAGGGCAGAGGCGGCGGCCAGCCTGGCCGCCAGGCCAGGGCGTAAGGTGTCCCAGATGATCTCCTTGAATAGCTTATTGGCCGAAACGGCGTCGAACAGGGCCCGGCGCAAAGCGTGGTCGTTTTTGGCGATCTCCAAAACCGGGTCCAAGAACCCGTAATACGCGCTGGCGATGGCTAGCCAGCGGACGATCCTGCCGTAGATCATATCATCCAGGACCTCCTGCGACTTTCGCTCGTATCCCCTGAAGGCAGCCTTGGAGATCCCCTCTTTCATGATCGTTTCGGCGGCCCGGATGCCGGTGATGCAGCCGTAGGTCACACCCTTGCCCTTGAACGGGCGCAGGAGGCCGGCGGCGTCGCCCACTATCACGTAGCGGTCATTGTAATATCCTCTGGCCAGGGACACAGGAAACCGGCCCTTGAAATACGCCAGGTCGCCGGAGGAGGGGTTGAAGGATGGAGGCAATACCCTCTTCACTGGCGCAAAGGTTAGGAAATCACCCATGAGCCTCGCATCCACCTGGGCGCCGGCGATGTTAACGGTCAGATGATCGTGTTTGGGTGTGACCGCCCCGAACTCGATCCTGGGCATGGCGGGCAGAAAGGCGTGGATGCGATCGCCGAATTCTGTCAGGAAGTCGGGATCGGGATAGATCCTGGTCACGATGGAGTCCAGGCACCGTGGTGGAACGTAAGCGTCACTGCGCCGTGGCGAAGTGGCTCGCTGGAAGAGCTGGATCGCCCCATCGTCCAGGCCAAAAGCGCCCACCAGCACGTCCGCCCGGCGATTGTCTCCCTCGCTGTAGACCACGACCCGGTCCCAGGCGAACTCCAGATCGGTAACCCGACACTGAACCACTCGTACTCCTCGCTCCCTGGCCTTTCCCAGGAGATAGTCATCGAACTGGACGCGCTTGACGACGTAGGACGGCTCACCCTCCTCTTCCAGGACGATGCTCTGGCGATCTGAGTGCAGGACGTAGCCCCCGATACTGGTCTGCACCAGGTGGCGGGGGAAGGCCACCCCCAGGCGCTCCTCCATGACCTCCCGCAGCCGCGGGGAAAGCACGCCCACGCACTGGTTGTGGTGGATCTCCCCGGCAAAGGTCTTCCCTTCGTAGATGGTGACCTCGATGTTCCGCCCCAGCTCCGCCGCCAGGTTCTTCAGGGCGATGGCACAGGCGGCCCCGCTGGGGCCGCCGCCGATGATCACCGCAGACTGTCCGTCGTCCAGGGGACCCAGATAGTCGCCGGAAAAGGTACGCACGGTCTAGGCCTCGTCGGGTGTTACTTCGTCTGCGGAGCCACCGGCAGTCCCTCTGGGCATGGGCGATCCCCTCTTATTCCTGCGGAAGAGCTGCGACCAGAGGCGCCACTGTATTCTCGGACTCAAGGCGGTAAGCAGGATATCCTTATAGGGCTGGTTGCCGGTAAAGGAGCCCCAAAGGATGCGGCCCAGGACCTGCTCCCTTGGCCGACAGGCTAACTGCTCGTAGCGGGCAGCCCGGACGAAAAGTCGCAGGAATCTTTGGGAGGCAAAGCCCAGCGCACTGAGACGGAAGAGCAGTCTGCCGTAAGCGCCGTCCCTTGCCAGGGTCCAGCACGTGGGGAGGTAGTAGCGTGCGAAAGCCTGGGCGGAGACGCCATGCCGGAATGCCGCCTCTGCTGCAGCCTGCGCCGTCAGGAACGCTGAGTCTAGGCCGTTCTTGTAGAGTCTGGATACGCTGGCATCGCCGATAATGACTATCCGGTCGGTGAAAGGCTTTTGGCAAGGGGCCACAGCCACCCGCGGGCGGCAGTGGCAGTAGTCGCCGGGCACCTGCCAGCCTGGCGGCAGCCTCTCGCTGACCAGGGGGTGGGCCAGAAAGTCCAGCAGGCTCTCTTTCCCTGCCTTCTCGCCGATGAGGGTCACGGTGATGTGCTCCTGTTTCGGGATGATCGCCCCGAACTTGATGCCCGGCAGGCCCAGCTCATAGATGACGATGCTATCCTGAAAGCCCTCCTTGACCTGATCTGCTCCTAGCCGGAGCTCAGCCTGATACGATGGCAAGGTGGGAGGGGGGACATAGCCGAACCCCAGGGCGCTCACCTGCCGCGCCAGGCGCAGGCTGAGGCCAAAGGCCCCCACCACCAGGTCAGCCTCGTAGACTTCTTTTTGTGCCTTGGACCCGACGAGCACCGTGGCCGGGTCATTCCTGGTGCCGTGGGGCACCTGGATGTCCGCCACCGGCTGTGGGACCACCTGTATCCCTAAAGAGCTCACCTGTCCCAGGAGATAATCGTCGAAGCTGACGTTGCGGCCCGGGGTGGAGCCGCGGGGGCCATTGCCGCGGTAGACGGTGTAGATCTCCAACTCGACCTTCTGAGGCGATAGATGCAGGTTCCCCGCCCGGGTCTCCCACCAGTACCCTCGGACGTGCCGCTGGACGACACTTTCCGGAAGGGTCAAGCCGATCTCACGAAACCTGGCCACCAGGCTTTCCGCTACCACCCCGGCGCACATGTTACAGCCCTGGGGCCCGCTTTGGGTGAAGGGCTTGCCGTCGAAGACAGTGATTTGGACCTTCCGGCCCAGTTCCGCGGCCAGGCGCCAGGCAAAGATGGCGAACAGGCTGCCTGCTGGCCCCGCCCCCACCACGGCGATCCTGGCTCCATCCCTCAACTGGAGATCGTTCTCGGCGCCAGCCATGTTGCAATCTCGACCCATAAATGCCTACTTTGTACCGAGCAGTATACCCTAGTCCAGGCGCGAATGCAACGGTAGCAGGTCAATCGTATTGGCCGGGGCAGGCCCTTGACAGGGCCGGTGGCCTCCACTAGAATAGCGCCAACCCTCCAGCTTGTGGGGTTCTTTACTGGTAAAGAAGCGAGGGCTACATTGAATACTTACCCCATGTCCTACAAACACTTTGGCCCTGATGACCGTTTGGTCAGCCAGGGCGAGGGCAACGTGGGTCTGGAGAAGGACAACTTCGTCATCACCACCTCCCAGGAGGCTCCCTACCTTGTCTACTACCGGGAGGTGGCGCATTTCCTGCGCCAGGGTTACCTGGTCCTGATCGATCTGCCTGGTGGTCGGTTCCTCTTGAGCCAGATGGGCGATAAGACCGTCCCCTTTTGTCGGGAGTTCTCCCGGCAGCGCAATCTGGCCCTGATGAAAGACCTCTTGATGGACGAACTCGGGGAGGTGGACTACTTCGAGGCCAGTTACCAACAGATGGACACCAGGGGGGCGGTGGTGGCAGGGGGCCGGTGCCTGTTGAAGCTCTTCGACCGGGCCATGGTGCTCTTGCCCGACGACGATGCCAACCCGCTCCTGAGGGTCTTTTACAGCCGCATCACCGGGGTGGAGGAAAAGAACTTCCAGGTGATCGTCCCTCAGGCAGACGGCCAGCGACTCGTCTTGGGGGAAATGGGGGAGTTTCGGGTTACCTTTGCCCGGCGCCTTATGGAACAAAGAGACCTGCTCTTCCTGAGCACCATGCGGATGCTGAGGGAGGTTTTTCCGGGCCTGCCGTCGGCAGCTTTGCGCCAGTTGGCCCTGCTCATGAGGGATGGCTACGCCGTGAAGAAAGGGGCGGTGGACGCCATCGACCGGACCATCTGGCCGGTCCTGGAGAGCCGGGTCGCCCAGGCCCAGGGCCGATCAGAGACCTACGATTACTTGAGGCAGAAGAGCATGCCCGACTTGCTGTACATCGGCCTGCGTCGGGCGTTCTCCGTTCAACCCGCCGATATGGCCGGCACCGAGGCCGGGCAAACCCGGGCAGAGGAAAGGGGCGAAGGGCCGCCGGACTTGGGAGCTCTAGCCACCCTTGGCGGCCGGACTGACCAGGGCTCTGGCGAAAACCCCCAAGAGAAGCCAAAAGAGAAGCCAAAAGAGAAGCCAAAAGAGGAGATCTGGTTCATGGTGCCGCTCCCGTCCAATGCCATTGCCATGGAGGTGGTGACCGCCCCCGGCCATGCCACGTATTTCTTCAAGATCAAGAGCCGGGGCGAATTTCGCAGCGTGTCCCTGGCAGCATTGCAGGACGACATCGCCCAGGTCATGGACGACCTGAGCCTGTCGCTTATTGACCTGCGCTTCCGCCGCACCCCCGTCTACATTGGCGAGGAGATGTTCGACCGCCCGGAGTACGTGGTCTACAAGTTCGCCGTCAAGAAGCTCCCGAATCTGCGCCGCATCCGGGAGCTGTTCATCGGTCGGGTCATCCACCGCTCGCTGGACCAATGGAAGAGGGACACGGAGTCCTTGCTGCAGTGGAACACGAGCATCAAGGACGATAGCCAAAAGTGGAGAGCTGGCAACCTGGAGGACGAGGACGCCATGAGCCAGGATCGGGAGTAAAGCGATGCCAATGTATAAGCACCCCTGCCCTTACTGCGGGCAGTTCATCGAGGGGGATGCCAAGGTCTGCCCGTATTGCGCCACGCGGCACCCTTTCACGCCTTATCGCTGTCCGGCCTGCGGCAAGATCGCCGAGTCCGGCGAGTGGAGGGTGTGCCAGGACTGCGGCGCGCCACTGCGCTGCCCCTCCTGTGGGGCCCGCATCGGCCCCGATCGTTTCGTCTGTAGCTCTTGTGGCATCCCCTTGCGTTGCCCGAAATGCAAGGCCTTCGTGGAGGTAGGCGCCCAGGTGTGCTGGGATTGTGGCATGCCGCTCAAGTGCCCTAAGTGCGCCACGATTGTGGTCCCGGCCAGCCTGAAGAAGTGCGTGAAGTGCGGCGTCGGGCTGCGCCAGCAGGAGCCCTCTCCCAAGCAGATGGGCCTGCCCAAACGGGCGACGCCGTTCTCGCCCCAGGCCGCCGCTCCCCAGGCAGCCGCGCCGATGCCGGCTCCCACCATGCCGTCCACACCGACACCGGCGGCTGCCCCAGTGACACCGGCATCGGGCGATGCCGCCAAATGCGTCTCCTGTGGCGCGGCTTTGAAACCCGGCGCCAAGTTCTGCGCCGACTGCGGCAAGCCGGTGGTGGCCCAAGCGATATCCGCCTGCCCCGCCTGTGGGAGTCCAGCGGAGCCTGGACTGAAGTTCTGCACCAATTGTGGCAAGATCTTGAGTTGATCAAGCCCCAAAGGCGTCGGGTAGGCGCCCAACCGGGTTGGGCGCCTACCCTCTATTAGCCAAGAAACTATTGACTTTTCGTCGTCTTTTGCTATAATCTTAGCCAGGCGGGTGTAACTCAGTTGGCAGAGTGCTTGCTTCCCAAGCAAGATGTCGCGAGTTCGAGCCTCGTCACCCGCTCCAGACGAATTCCTTTGTTTCTGAGGAGCTGGTTGAAGAAATGTCTCAAACATGGTTGTCCGAGGCTGCGCGAAAGTTCGGTGTGTCCAAGGCCACTATACAGTATTGGATTAGATGTGGTAGAATCAGGGCCGAGAAATATGCCGACCTCCTTCTTGTTGATGAAGAGGAGGTGGGACATCGCGTTAGAGAGATGAGAACGCAGCAAATGGCCTTCGCGTCACAGATACAGTTTCGGGGGGAAATGACGGCAACTGCGGAGACGATTTCGCTAAGCGAAGCAGCGCGGAAGTATGCTATTCCCCACTCCACAATCCACGAATGGGCAAAGAGGGGCCAAGTCCGCAAGATAGGCACCGTAGCGAACAGGGTGTTGGTGCTGGAGGACGACATAAGACGAAAAGCTGCAGGTCCCAGACACAGGGGCCGCCCCTCAAAGGCGCGGGTGGTACTCACGACCTAGGTCGACGCGAACATGTAAAATCCGGATGATCACCCACTTGACAAAAACTGGACGCTTCGATATAATTCAGGGCGAGACGTAGGCTCGCTCTGAAGAAGCTGGGGCATCGGGGCTCTCTTGATGAGTGACGCACTATGTCATCAAGAGAGCTTTTTTGTTTGTCAGAAGAGTTGACGCCTTGCAAGTTCCTGGTAGTCCCGCGCCTCATTAAGCGCCATATGGGCGTAATCTTCGAGGTCCGTCCGGGTATGCGCTGTTCAATCCGACAAAATCGGTACGTGAGTACCATCAAGCAGTGCTACCACACTCCAAGTCAATGGCAGGGCAGGTGCAAACTCTATCTGCCAGACTCGGACCACAAGCCCTTGCCCCCTCTTGACGAGGGGAAGTGGTATAGGACCATTGGGCTTGAGGGCGACCCGCTCGCCGAAGCGGAAGCGGCTAGGGTAGAATAGAGGGCGGGGAGCTAACCCCTATAGGTGATAGTGTGTGAAAACGAACCGGGTTTCTGGTCGTGGGTGAGGCCCTGTGCTCCACGGACTATGATGGCTAGGAAGCCGGCCCTGAACGCGGTCACCGCGTCGATGGGGAAAGGACCAGCATCCCTAAGCCGTTTTTGTTTTCTGGAGGCGTGCAATGGGCCGCGTGCCTGCGAGCGGCAAGGAAGGCTGAAAGGCGCCTGTGGGCAACAGGTTGGGCAGGTGGAGGTGATGATGAAGGCCGGGGGCTCGGCTCTGCGCTACTGTAAGTATTGCGGCCGGCCGATGCAGGGTTTGGTCTGCCATGCCGTGGACCATCACGGAAGTTACCCCGTGGAGACCACCAACCGCGTGTTGGTGGACCTCATCCGCCTACGATATAAGCTACTCCGGGTCTACGAACCGGTGGTCGTGGGCACCAGGCCGGACAATATTCGAGTCAGGACGGGCAACGTGGACGGTGTCTGGAATATTCGCCGCCAGGTGCTGCAAGATGTACTTCCTGTCATCAATGGGATGATCAACACACTGACCCTGGATTCGACTACTCGAGCTACATCGTCGGAGGATGGCCAGTGACACAGAGACGACGGCGTCGCCAACGAAAGGAACGGCCCACGGGCCCGGGCCAGCCAGGAGAGAATAGGGAACAAGGCTCCCCGCCCCAGTGAGCAAGGTTCCAGGAGTGCGGCAGGGAACAACGCTGACTGCGGCAGTCAATCAAATGGACTACGGTTAGTCGCGGAGGGGCGGGAAGCATGGACAGCGGGAAAAACGGGAATCCTTTGTCTGCGGGCGCGGTGATGAGGGACGAGCGACTGGAGGAGATCCTGGCCTCCCTTACTCCAGAACAGATCGAGCTTCAGCCCTTCTATCACGACCTGAAGAGTGAGTTCGTCCAGCCGGATGATGTGGTCGTGGGGACGAAATACTTCTGGACGAAGTGGGCGCCGCTTCTTGGCCCCACCTTGACCGTCCTCATCGTCCGCCTCCGGATGCACTGCTACTACAATAAGTTGACAAAAGAGAAACGCGACTGGTGCTTCCCTACGCAGGATACCTTGGCCGCAGAGGCAGGTGTATCCCGTCGGACGGTCATAAGGGAGCTACAGAAACCCGAAGCCCGCTACTTCGTCAGGATCAAGCCCCGCTCCCGGTACGACCCGGAGCGGGGCCGGACCATCCGCACGTCGAGCCTGTACCATGTGGCCATGGATGACCCCCTTGTGCCCGATGATATGCAGCGCCTGGCGGCGCTGGCTGCGGAGAGGATCCTGGAGGAGCAGTCGGCGCGAGCGGAGTGTAAAGTGCCAATTTGGCACTTTACACCACCCCCGACCGTAAAGTGTCAAAATGTCACTTTACGTAGCTGTGACAATTTGGCACATAAAGAGGTACCTCTAAGAGGTACCTCCGACAACAACGACAACAACACTCGCCGGCGCGAAAACAAAAGCACCTCAGAGGGGACGATGATCCCCTCAGCTCTGCCTCCCCTCGCTCAGCCTGAGGCCGACGACCTGGTGGACATCTTCGAGCGAGCCAACGACCGCCCGGCCACTGGCCTTGAACGAGCCAGGCTTCTGGAACTGACGGCTCGCTTTGATGAAGCTGCCCGGCAGGACAAAACTCCATCCACGGGCATGTTCTGGCTCACAGCAGCTATCGACGAAGCAGTCAACTCCGGCGCCGCCAGGGATGGTTTTGTGTCCGCCGGCCTCTTGGAGGAAATCTGTCTTCGCTGGAGCGAGGAGGGCTTCCGGTCCGCAAGAGTTTCCACCAGGCGGGCCACCGGCTCTCCGGGCCGGCAACCGGGAAGGCCCCGGTGCAACCGGCGGCCGGGGGTTCGGCGGGCCTCGACCTGGAGCGAGGAGGAGCTCCGTGCCGCCAGGGAAGCGGATGCCACGGCGATGTGGAGGGAGCCTCCTGACCAAGAGCAGCAGGAGCAGGAGGAGCAGGCGGACGGACGTGAGCAAGACGGAGCTGGCCAGGAGGTCGCACCCCCAGAGGCCGCCGCGGGTGAGCCTGGCAGCGAGGAGCAGGCCGAGGCAGAAGCCCTGGTGGAGCTGCCGGTTTTCCCCGTTCGGACCAACGGCAAGGGTGAGCTATCCAGCGATCAGGTGTGGCGCGAAACCCTGGAGCTGGCAGGTCCCCAGGTGGGCCTGGCGGGGTATTGGCTCTCCCACCTAGGCCTGGCAGGTATCCGGGCCGGTGACGGAGCCCTGGTGGTTGGCGCCCCGAACCGATTCGTGGCCAACGTGTTGGCGGGACGGCTGCACTCAGTGGAGCAGGCCCTGAGCCAGGTTCTAGGCCGCGAGGTCCACGTCGCGTGCGAGCCAGTGGCCACTGGCCAGGAGGTCCAGGGCGCTGGCTTCGGCTGAGGCCGGCCGCCGCCGACCGCCGGAACACTACCGAATGCGCCAGGACATCGAACAGGATAAACCCGGAGGAGCTTATGCCGGTCATCGTAGCCATCGCCAACCTGAAAGGCGGGTCTAGCAAGTCCACCACGGCCTTCAACCTGGCCGGCGTGCTGGCGGAGCGGGGCCGCCGGGTGCTGCTCATCGACGTAGACATCCAGCGCACGGTGAGCCTGCGGTACCTGGGCGTCGAGCCCAGGGACCTGACTCTCTCGCGGGTCCTGATCGAGGAGGGCGGGGAGAGGTTCACCGAGCTTGTGCAGCCCACGGCGATAGCGAACCTGTACGTGGTCCCCGCCGACGAGGGCCTGAAGCCCCTGCGGGCCGGGCTCCGGGAGGTCATGGGCGTGGAGTACCGGCTGCGCCAGGGGATAGCGCACCTGCAAGGCCCCTTCGACCTCGTCCTGATCGACTGCCCCCCGAGCCTGGACAACCTGACCCTGAACGCGTTGATCGCTGCCCAGTATGCGTTAATCCCCCTGGACGTGGGTGTGGGTGGCCGTGGCGCCCTGACGGACACCCTGGCCTACATCGAAGAGACCAGGAAATGGCACAATCCCACGCTGCGGGTCCTGGGGCTCCTGGTGTCCAACGTGAGCCGGCGAACCGGCTACGACCAGCGTGCCGAGGGGGTGTTGCGAGAGCAGTTCGGGGGACTGGTTTTCCAGACCGTGATCCCCCACTCGGTGCGAGTTAGAGAGTCCTCCGAGGCGCAGAAGCCGATGGTGTTCTACGACGAGCATGGGCCCCTGGCTGCCATCTATCGAGAGTGGGCTGATGAGGTGATAGCTCGCCTGGGGGGTCAGGTGTGACGAAAAGGAAATTCGTGGTGCGGCCGCTGGCCCCTATCTCACCGACCGTCACCGCGGAGGTGGTGCAGGCCCTCAAGACCGTGCCGGGGATAGCACCGGGCGGGGAGCTCCACCAGGTCGAGCTCGGATTGATCAGGCCTGATCCTGACCAGCCCAGGCGCCTCGTGCCGCCGGAGCTGCACGAGGCGGTGGCCAGGGGGCAGATAAGCCCGCCCCAGGTCCTGGTGGCCCTCCGGCAGCGGGCTGAGTCCGAGGCCTGGGTCCGAGAGATGTTAGCCGGCCTGGAATCCCTGGCCCGGTCCATCCGGCGAAACGGCCTGATCAACCCGGTGCGCGTGTATGAGGTGGAGGACCTCTCCCAGCTCTCAGGGAGGAGCTATGTCCTCGAGAGCGGGGAGCGCCGCTACTGGGCTCACTGGCTGTTGGTAGAAGAGGACGAGCAGGCCGGGCAAAAGAAGAGCGAATTCCGGCACATCCGGGCCGAGATACTTCTGAGGGACGAGAGGGCATTGCAAAAGCAGTTGGCAGAGAATATCGACCGGGATGACCTGACCGCCATCGAGAAGGCCCAGGCCTTTCGTCGCCGGCGGGAGGAATTGTTGGGCACCACGGTGCCCAACAATTCCTCTGGTTCCTGGATACCCCCTGATTTATTGGGCACCGTGGTGCCCGCCAGATCAGGCCGGCCCACCCTGGCCAGTTTCGGGAAAATGACCACGCGGGAGGCTGACGATGTTATTGGGCGGGAATACAACCTGAGACCCAGGGCCATTCGCAACTATCTGGCCCTGCTGGCCCTACCTCCGGATATCCAAGAACTGGCCCAGCACGCACGCCTGTCGGGGCGAGCCTTGCGCCCCGTGGTCAAGCTCCAGGATCCGGCGGCCCAGCGCCATATGTTAAAGGCCATTGTACAGAAAGGACTGGCCGGGGAGGAGGCCCAGGACGTGGCTGATGCCGTAGCCGAAGGTGGGGACGTGTCCGAGGCTGTGGCCCAGGCCCAGAGGCACCGGGAGGCCAGGGCTGCCATGCGGAGAGAGCCCGTGGCCCTGGGCCTGCCGCGGCTCCCCCAGCGGGCCTCAGTGCCGGCGAGGGCTCTATATAAGCAGGTGGCGGCGGCCCGGCGGACCTCCGTGCCCTGGTCGAGCCTGGACCATGAGAAGGTCGCTGCCTTCGGGCTAACCGAAGCCGAGCGCCGGGCCATCGCCGATGCCGCCAGCCTCGTCCTGGCAGACCTGCAACGCTTCCTGGAGTACATCCAGCCGGTATCGTAGCGCGCACCGGCAAAGGCAAGCAGCGCCACCCGGGACCCCCTGAGATCGCCCGTTTTGTACCATATTGTACCGCCCGTACAGGGGCGTCGGTGGCGCAAGCCGTTATTTGATACGTCCGAGGAGGGGGCCCCGCTCTACGGGCTTTGTAGCGAGTTCTCTGGGGAGTTCAGGATGCCCAGGTTTGCGCCGGGAAACCGGTACGCCGCCAGGCCGAAGATGACGCCGGAGGAGCTGCTTCGCTTTCAGGTGGAGCTGAGGGCGTTCCGTACCAGCCTCAACTACTCGCCTCGGGAACTGGAGGAGGCCCTGGGTTACGAGAGCCGGGGGAAGCTGGTGCGGGCCCTGGAGGGATGCTTTCCCACTCCCAGGCAGCCATCCCGGGAGTTTGTCTGGCGCCTGGGGGAGTTCAAGGCCGTGGGGCCGATTCCCAAGCCCCCCTGGGCGCCGGCGTTGGTCTATGACCCCCAGGCTGCGGCCGTGCCCCTGGAGCGCATCAAGGCCGAGGCCAGGCGCTGCCTGGAGTGCGCTGCCGAGACGCTGGAGGGGAGGCGCCCGGAGGCGGGTAGCTGGTACTGGTTTGGCCACCCTCGGGCGAGGTTCTGCTCCCGGCAGCACCGGCGGGCCTGGCGCAGGCGGGCGGCCTGGTTCGCGGCCTGCGGCCAGTGCCCGCGGCTGCGGGAGGCACCAGTGAGCCTTGACCAGGATGGGGATGTGGCTGCACTGGCGCGGTGGTGCCACGGGCACGGGGACTGCCCCCGGGAGCCCCGGACCCACGTGGGGCACCCGGCCCGGGCAGGAGAGGGAGGGGCAGATGCCTGAGCTGGAGATCAGCGTATCCTGGCGGAGCATCTTCCTGGGGCTTGCCGGCATCTTCCTGGCGGGCGTACTTGCCTTTTTCGTGCTCGATGCCGTCTCCTACCAGCGCCGGGGCCCGGGCCCCACGCCGGTGGCCAGGGCACAGGCGGCCTGGAGCCCTACTCCTACGCCCACCCCAGGGTGGTGGCAGACCCTGGCGGCCGGCACCACGGCCCCCACACCACCCGGCATGTCGGGGGCGACGCCTACACCGGCCACCTCCGCGACCCCAGCAGTCAAGGCCACCCCAGCGCCCACGGCGACGCCGGTGAGCCTCAAGGATAAGATACTGTTCCTGACCGACCGGGAGCCCCGGGGATGGTGGGAGGAGCCCGCTGTGTACTACATGGACCCCGATGGCTCGGGCCAGGCCCGGCTCCCTGACCAGGGCCAGTACGCCCTGGCCCTGCGCTGGGAACCGTACTCACCGGACCGCCGGCTCCTGGCGGTGGTGGAGGACCCCCAGGAGGGCGACGGCCCGGCCATCTTCGCCCGTTTCACCAGGGACTCGGCCCTGTGGCGGCAGTTGACCGGAGGGCACGTGGACTACGAGCCAGCCTGGTCGCCCGATTCGGAATGGGTCGCCTACACCAGCCAGGCCGACGGCAACGACGAGATACACAAGATCGGCCTGCACGGCCAGGGCGACCACCGGCTCACCAGCAACACCTGGGAGTGGGACAAGCACGCCACCTGGTCACCGGACTCGAAACAGATCGCCTTCTGGTCCAACCGCGGAACGGGCCGGAGACAGATCTGGGTGATGAACGCCGATGGCTCGGGCCAGAGGAATCTAAGCAACAACGGGTTTAACGACTGGGCCCCGGTCTGGATGAAATAGGATCGGCTACATATTGGCCGAACGACCCTGACGAAGAAGCCCACCTGGGAGGTGCGCGTTGGCCGCGCTCAACTCGGTGTACCTCATCGGCCGGATATGCGGAAGAGACCCGCTTTACCTGGTGTCCAAAAAGGGCAAGCCTATGCTCCACTTCGAGCTGGTGGTGCAACGGGGGCCCGATGACCCGCCGAAGGGTGGGCTGCCGGACCACCACCACGTGGTGGTCCAGGGCAGCCTGGCCGAGGCCCTGCAACCACGGCTACGGCGAGGCTCCGAGGTCCTGGTGACCGGGTTGCTTCAGTCCCGCGACATTCAACGGGAGATCAACGGCAAACTCACCAACGCCCGGGCCACCGAGGTATTGGCCAGGCGCGTGGAGTTCTTGGACAGGAGCACCGTCAACTGGCCGGAGGCGGCCACCAGCGTAGACCAGGCTCCGGGCGGAGATGGTGACGGCGCAGAGGAGGAGAAGAAGGCCCTTGTATTCGCCGGTGGAGTCGGAGGCAGAGAACGAGATCACGCTGTCCCCGGGGACGGGCCTTAGCCTGCTTCTGGCAGTGGTGCTGGCCCTGGGCCTGGTCCTGGGGATTATCTTCACCCCCAGGACCCAGGGCCGGCCGGTGATCCTGAGCCGGGAAAACCTGGCCCTGAAAGCCTACCTGGACCGGGCCGGCGGCTGGGTCTGGGAGATGGAGGAGGTGGGCCGGTCCATGCTCGGGGCCCTGTCAGGCAACTCCGCGCACCCCTCGAGCATATATGAGCAGGCCCGGATCGCCCGGGGGGCCAGCGAGCGCCTGCGGAACCTGGAGGCCCAGGTGGAGAGGGCCAGGGTCCCGGCGGCCCTGGGGGGCCTGGACCGGCTGGTGCGGGAGGCCGTGGGCCGGCACCTGAGGGCCTGCGATTTAGTCCTGGACTACGTGGGTGCCCCTGAGGAGCGCAAGCTGGCCGCTGTACGAGAGGCCCTGGACAGCGCCAAGGGCTCTCTCCCCCCGGTGCGGGAGGCCCTAGAGGGTGCCCGGAAGTGACGCGGACGAGCGATTCCCTGGGCCAGATGAGGGTGCAGCTTGCGCACGCCGAGGCCAACTACCAGGCCGAGGTCAAACGGGGGGAGGCGGCGGAGAAGGACCTCTCGTATGCCTTTGAGCAGCTGTTGCTGATCGCCCAAGCCCTGGCCTCGGAGGAGATGGACAGCGCTGTCCGGGAGAGAGGGCTGGAGCTGCGCCGCTGGAAGGTGGGGGAGATCAGCCACTTCATCATCGAGGCGGCCTCCAGGAGGCTCCAACGGTTGCAACTCCTGGCCAGGGGAGACCTGGCGGAGAGGGTGCAGTCTGCCGAGGTGGAGCTGGAGGGGCTGCGAAGCCAGGTGGTGGAGCTGACTGACAGACTCGCTGGCGCCGAGGCCCGGGAGGCCGGCCTGAGGCGCGAGCTGGACGGGGCGAACCAGAGGGTCCAGGCCCTCTTGAACCAGGTGCGGGACAAGGACCTGGAGTTGGCCCAGCTTCGGCGGGAGCGAACCTCGGCACCGGTGGGTGCCACGGATGTTCAGGACCCGGATGGCCCCGGAGTCGCCGCCCCCGGCGAGGGCGAGTGGGACCGGTCGCTGGCTGCGCTCTTGCAGGTCCTGGCCTTCCAGGGGATCTGCCGACGTAAGGAGATCGAGGGGGTGCTGGCCCGGGACCACCAGATGAGCCAGGGGAGCGGGACGGTGCAGCGCGCCTTCGATCGGGCTATGGAGAAGGGCCTCATCGAGGCCGTGCGCCCCAAGGCCGAGATCTCCGGGCGCTCCACCATGTTGGTGTGGCTCTCCGAGGCGGGCCGGGCTGAGGCCCGCCGCCTGTTCGCCGCCGAGCCCACCGAGAGCGAGTATGCGAAACTGATCTCCCGGCACAAGAGCCCGGAGCACGTGCTCTTGAGCCTGGAGGCCCGGGAAGTTTTGCTGGAGCGTGGAGCCTCCTCGGTGAACCTTTTCCCCAACCCCACCATCCTGCCCGAGGGCGGGGTGGTGGACGTGGACCTGGTCGCCGAATGGGATGGCAAGACGCTCTACGTGGAGTGCGAGCGGGAGGCCCGCAAGTCTCCTGCGGACCGGGACCGGAAGTGGGGCAACTACGCCAAAGTGGCCCGCGACTTCTATCTCATCTGCCCGGACCGCTCGGCGCAGCAAGCCCTGGTGAGCGAGATAACCAGTTGGCAGAGGGCCACCAGGTATTCGGTCAAGGTTCACGTGACCAATTTGGCGGATGTGGCTGGCGGGGAAGGGAACTTCTGGCGCTACGTGCGGTAGAGTTTTACGAGGAGGGCGGGATTAGCCAGAAGGTACTATCATGCGGTGGGGTGACATCTTGACTCTATGATGTCGCCCAAGCGTGGAGCATGAGATAGAGGATATTGGAAATGAGAGCTGGTTCGGGGAGCCGGCTGGTCCTGGCCTTCGTGTTGGCCTGCCTGCTGGCCGTGCCCGTGGCTGTATCAGGCTGTACTTCTCAGCCCGGCACCTACACGGTGAAGCCTGGGGATACCCTGGCCAGGATCGCCACCGAGCACAGGACTACGGTGTCGGCGTTGGTGGAGCTGAACAAGACCAAGTACCCCAGCTTGCTCTCTAACCCCTCGTTGATCGAGGTGGGGTGGGAGCTGAGGGTGCCCGGATGGGGCCCAGTCCCAAGCCTCGAGTTGCCCAAGGCCAGGCCCGGCAAGGCCGAGGCCGCACCGACAGCCCAGGCTGCGACGCTTGATGTCGCGGCTGCCGAGAGGTGGGTCTTTGCCCTGGTGAACGAGGAGCGAAAGAAGGCCGGGCTTGCACCCCTGGCCTGGAACGATACCATGGCCAAGGTGGCCCGGGAGAGAAGCGAGGATATGATCAGAAGAGGGTACTTCAGCCACCAGGATCCGGTGACGGGAGAATACCTGGGCTGGACGCTGCTATTGAAACAAGGGCTGCCAGCGGCAAGTGAGGCCATCTTTCGGGGATGGCTGCCTGTCATGCCTGACAGGATCGTAGAGCGGTGGATGAATAGCCCGGGACACAGGGCCATACTGCTGCAAAATCCCGCTCGCGAGGGTGGTGTCGGATATGCTTCTGGTGAGTGGAGTGGCATCTACACTCTACTGGTCATGCGCTGATGGGGGTCTTGACAACAGGACATCCCGATGGTAACATGATCGCCAATTGAATACCGGAGTACACCTCACTGGCAGTGCCTGCGAGCAATTGCAGGCACAACCCTGACGGCCCCAGGGGTACCACCCCTGGGTATTTGCCTGAAGCCCGGCCCCTTAGCGAGGAAAAAGGGGTCGCAGACTGAAGACATCGTGCTTTCTACGGCGAACAACATCTGATGGCCAGGCGCACGATGACGGCTAGCGAGGCGTAGTTGTACGGTTACCCCCGTGCCCCAAGCGGGCGCGGCGGGAGAGCTGTGTGTGATTCCCCACACAGCAGCGGTACTACTATGCGTTGACGCTAGCCGTTTTTGTTTGTCTCGAATCGTCCATGGTGTACCTGCGAGAAAAATGGAGGTGGCATGGGGAACACAACTTGCGCTGATCCTGGCACGGCAGTCAGCTTTCCGGCCGGGTAGATTTCAGATGAGGAGGCTGTGATGTCTGAAAGAACGATTGCTCTGCCCCGGTGGATCATTCCTGTGGGGCTAGTGGTGGCCTTGCTGGCGGTTGCGGTGACAGCGTGGAGGCCGGCTGTCTCACTGCCGGGGTGGGCCGCGGGCAAAGGTGGTGAAGCGCCTGAGGTGGTCGCTGCAGAGAAGGCGATCGCCGCAATCTTGATGACTGAGTACCGTAACAGGGCAGAATGGGAGAAGAGGGTCAGGTCCCTGTGCAGTGAGTCGGGCTGGCAGTTCTGGCGGGCGCAGCCTCAGCGGGGGATGTGGGACACGATACCGGCGAAGTCTTTTGTCACAGAAAAGGTGCAAGTCGAGTCCGCCCAGCTACTCCAGACGGGCGGCGGGCAAGCCACGGTGGCGGTGAAAGTCACAGTCATCAGCCAGTCCAAAGACGGGAAGAGGGCCGAGTCATTCGACTATAAGGTCGTCATGGAGAAGGTCGGAGACCGATGGCTCTTTTCCGGCTTTGCTTTCTCGCTGCCCAAACCGTGAGGCTCAGGGCACAAACAAGAGACGTGAGGACGAGAGGAGGTCAAACGTGCCTGGAAGACTTGCCTTGGTCATGCTTTTGACAGTGGTGCTGGGGACTCTGGGCGTGCCGGCTGCTTTGGCCGATGGCCCTGGCTTCCCCGTGCCCGTGGACAAGAACGGCTATCTGGACGTGAGCAAGCTGACCTTCAAGCGAGAGGTGACGGAGTGGGTGGATGGCCTGTACGCCACAACCCCCTGGGGCCAGAAAGTGGGCTTTCCCCTGACGTACCAGGCATACACGGATGATGCAGGCCATGCCTACCTGGTGCCCACCACAGTCACTGCACTCCTGTTGGCCACGAGCGGGCGCAGACCATTTGGGACAACACCCAGCGGCTATATAGAGAACCCGCTTAACGCGCTCGTGCAGTACATGGGCGGGTTCGAGGGTCTGGGGCTGTCGCGCAAAGACGCGGAGTCTTTGATCGGCAAGCCATCAGACCTGTTCAGCACTGCCGACTGGGCGAAGGTTTTCAAAAACACGTACATCAACAACCCGCTCTTCTGGATTCGCCTGAATATTAAGGGGTGGCAGAGCGGGGAGGTTTTCCCCGCCTGGAAGGGATTGGTGCTGGTGTACGACAAGGACAGGTTTGGTCTTCCGCTGGATGATCCCACCCCTGGCTCCGGCGCTGACGGCAAGGCCACCCCGGGCCCCAACGCCCGGGCCACGGCCGTGGCCACTGCGCGGCCCACGTCTGTGCTGCCCACCGCAGTGCCGGCGAAGCCGCCGGAGCAGCCCAAGGCGCGGCGGAAGTCCCCGCCGCCGGAGCCCCACATCCTCATACAAGACGGGGAGGTGAGGTTCTGTCCGATCCAACCGCCTTATCCCACGGTCGTGGGCCAGGACGAGTTCAAGCGAGGAGTGGATGTCTGCCTGACTGCCAAGGTACCGCCGGTGATCCACGAGTATGACGTGTGGGTAGGGAAGCCCACCAAGGCTGACCCGGCGGCCGGGTACTGGGAGCATCGCGTGGACCGCTACGTGGACGAGATCACCGAGATCTGGGTGTGGGCTAACCTGTCCCAAGAGTCTATCTACTGGATCGAGGAAGGGGACCTGCAGTGGAGGTACCCGGGGGCCATGGTGCGGAAGCCCAACTTGCAGCTCCGGCCTTCACCGGAGTGGGTCGAGAACGCCTGGGTGAACGACGACCAGTCCTACGAGTACCAGGGGAGCCGCAAGAGGGTCCAGTTCGAGGACCCAGGGGTGTACGAGCTGACCGCCTCGGTGCGGACTGCAGGAACACCGGTGAGCCAGCCCAGGCACTTCACGGCACGTATGGACATAAGGGTCCGGGTCCTCACGGTTACTTTGATCAACTGAGCATGGAGCGAATTCTACAAAGCCCAGGGCTGAGTCATCGCAGCCCTCCAGACAAGAGACCAGGAGAAAAAGCCAGGAGATTTGCGGCGTGCTGACCGACATCGTAGTGCTCATCGGCGGGTTCCTCCAGAACCTGATGGTCTACGAGGTGAACGGGTTGCTGTTGATGCTCTACAGTCTGTCCGACAACATCTTCATCCTGGTGGGCCTCGTCTGCGCCGCCATCATCGCGGTGCGTTTCGATGCCGCTGC